>NZ_JACHVB010000064.1 GCF_014230085.1 Ruficoccus amylovorans
AACTATATATAACCCGGAAACGGGGCGTTTTGCCGGGATCCCGCCTCGCCAGCCGCGTCACCACAGGCAGGACGCCGAAGGCTCTGCACAAGGGGTCTCGCAGGGAACCTGCTCCACCCCTTGTGCAGCCTGCCAGGGGGACGCGTAATGCTCGTCAGGCGGTGGCCGAGCCCCGCCTTTTCTTATTTAGAATGGAAGGGGATGAAGGAGAGAACCAAGTGTTTGCAAGACTGAGTATGCTGGGTCGGTCACTGTCTCACTGATGGGTTCAGTCCATCAGGGATAGGCAGGCGGTGGTGGGGGAAGGATGAGATGTTCGATGCTTTTGTAGATTTTGCGCATATCACCCCGGATGAGGTTATTGCGATGGTGCTCCACTATGTATTGCATTCTAGAGGTGAGTGGGCCCCATGCCGGTAGTAATTGTCATCGATTCGCCAGCGGATATGGTTAACGATCGCTCGGGTCTGCTTGTGCAGGATACCATCCGTGAACCTGTTGATGAGGTTCATGAGGATGAAGCTCCAGTGCTTGCCCAGCAGGCTTCGCAGTTCTTCAATGGTGCGACATCCCAAGCCATAGGCAGCAAAGTGGGTTGCCTGCCTGCGTGCGCGAGCCCGGGGCGAACACAGGGCAATCGGCCCCTTGCAGACCCTTAGTCCCTTGGAGCAAGACCAGCGCCGGACATGATGGCCCAGCGAAGTTCCAGCCTCCTTGGTCAGGTAGGAGATGAGGGCCTGCATGTCGCAGACCGGGGACATGTTCCAGCGACCAAAGCCATAGGCTTCCATTCTCTTTCCCAGCGTCCGGGAGAGCTGGAGCAACCGCTCGGAGTAGTGCTGCTCGATGACGGACTGGGGGGCCTTCCCGTCAATACCCGAGCGATTGAAGACTTCTTTCCGAGTGTTCCAAGGGAGCAGGAGGACGCAGTGGATGTGGATCTGGCCTGAGAGGTGAGTCTCGAACACTTTGACCCACTCGATATTCTGCTTCCCAAAGAAGGTTGTCAGCTTGTTGATGGCCTTCCCAAGCGCCTGGAAACCAGTTTCATAGGCAGGAAGTGTAATGGTCAGGAAGAAGAGACGGTCTCTGGGGAATTTAAGCAGGGACTCCAATGTTATAATGAACTTAATCAACGACTGAGTATTCATGAGGTGGAAATAAGTATCAGAAGACAAGAATAGAAAGGGAACGGTTGAGATGGGATTACTCGAGTGTTGCGCCGCGTATCCGTCCGGTGGTGCTCATGTCGTGGGCATCCAGTACGCTACCGACATAATGTAGGCGTTCTATTGGATCGGTTAGTAAGCAGGTTGGGGCAGTCGAGGGAGATATCGTCGCAGAGGGGGGAGGGATTTCTAGAAAGGGGCGATGGACGGCGTAGTGTTTTGCCACCACTTCCATATCCTTCGGGGTCAGGCGGAGTGGAATGTCATCGGCAGGGCAAATCAGGGCTTCCTCGCTGAGGATGCTTAGGGCTGTAAACAACAACTTTCGCTGCCAAGCTTGATTATGACGTTCATGCTCTCGTTCAAGTTGCTGGCGAAACTCCTTGAGATCGGCAAGGGGGAGCCCCAAGTTGGCTCGTGTGGCGTTCAGCTTGTAGTAGCCTTTAACAACTGCCCGTACTAACAGCCCTTTATGGCCCCACTCAAAAAAAGTAGAGTCAGTAAGCTTTAGTCCAAGAGATTCCAACAGTGTGTCTCTTGTAACAAATATGTCGTCGCTCAGATTGGACATCTTTTTTGCTTTTATGATGCCGAAACATAGCTTCTTTTGGGCTAAAAAAAAGGGCTTTTTTCGATAAGCCGTCCCACGCGGTTGCCAAAACGGTTGCCAAAAATGCACCGTTTTTTCGGAGTTGCCCGGAGTTGTCTAGGGTTGTCCAGAGTGCCCCTGAAATGCTGGTCGACATTGATGTCTTTGAACATCAGCGTTTTTCAGGATTTATCAGTGGTCGGGGTGAGAGGATTCGAACCTCCGACCCTCTGCTCCCAAAGCAGATGCGCTAACCAGGCTGCGCTACACCCCGACTCAGGAAACGCGTAAGCATCCCGGTGCCGGGGGTTAAAGTCAATGTTTACTTGGACGGAGGAGGTGCGGATAGTGGGCGATTTTTGCTGTTCGGGGCCGTTGGGGAGGGGAGCGGTCGGGAGACGGCTCCCTGTGCAGTCCGAACAAAGCCAGCCTGAGGCGAGAATGCGGCTTGCCCACCGGACCTCGAAGCCTCTAGGCTCGCGCAATGGATGATGTATCCGACTCGTTACTGGATACCGCGGGGGAGAGCCGCGGTGGCATGCCTGTGTTCGTTCCGATTGCCTTGGCTCTGGTCGGGATCGCCCTTGGGGGAGTCGCCCTGTACTTCACACTGACCGGGGGCAAAGAGGACGAATTGACCGCCCGCCTCAGCGAGAGTGGTAATCAGGTAGCGCAGTTGGAGAAGCGTATCACCGAGCTCAACGCCCAGAACGAAAAGCTCCGGCATGATTACGAACTGCTGGGCCGCAAGATGGATTCCTCTATCAATACCGTCACCGGGCAGGTGCAGAAGGCGCTCAACGATGTCGGCATGGCTCTCAACCAGACGAACCAGAAAGTCGCGGCCAATACCGAGGGTATCACCAAGGTGGTTGAGGCTTTGAACAGCGGGCAAGTTCGTCCGAGCGCTTCCTCGCGGCCCTCGGTGGCAAACGCCGGTACTGGCGCCACTAATCAACCGAATGAGGCGGCGTCCGTCGCCGAACCCGAGGATGCCGAACCGGGCTACCGGATGCACGTGATCGCCTCTGGAGAGAGCTTTGCCAGCGTGGCCAAAAAGTACGGTGTGCCTCTCCAAAAGGTGCTCGAAGCCAATCCGGACGACGATCCCCACCGGCTGGCCATCGGTCAGAGAATCCGGGTGCCGCTTCCCGACAATGAGTGAGCGGGTTCCGAGTCTGTGGGTGCCCGGTGATGAGAACTTGCACGCCCAGTGCAAGGTTTACGACGTTTACAAACGCCACTACCGGCATCCGGGCGATGGTCGCAGTGGGGATTTTTACATAATCCACTGCAATGACTGGGTGCAGACCGTGCCTTTGACCGAGGATGGGCAGGTGATTCTGGTGCGCCAATACCGCTTTGGCACGCAGGCCTTGTCCTGGGAGGTGCCGGGCGGGATCATTGACGATGGCGAGGAGCCGGTCGCTGCCGGGCTGCGTGAACTGGTCGAGGAAACCGGCTACCGCTGCAAAACATCGCGTTTGCTGGCCCAGTGCTATCCGAACCCCGCTTTGCAGGAGAACCGCACGTTTTTCGTCTTGGCCGAGGGCTGCACGCTGCACTCGGGCCAAAATCTCGACCAACACGAGGAACTGGAGGTGAAGCTCTTTCCTGTGGCCGAGGTCAGCCGTATGGCCCGCAACGGAAAGATCAGCCATGCGCTGGCCATCAATTCCGTCTTTTTTCTGGAGAGCTATCTGGCGGGACAGCCGGTGATGACGGGCCAAGTGTAAAGAGCACGCGCGGGCTGTGTGAGTCGGACGATGGCGCCGTGTACCTCCCCGCGCAACCGCCTTAAACGGGGGGACCGGTCCAGGTGTCGGCATGGATGCGGATGCCGCCCATTTCGCGGACTTTTTCCGGCAGCATCAGGTAGGCCCAGACCGGGCCGAGGGAGTTGCCGTGCTCGTCCTCACACTCGACTTTGCGCCGCTGGTAGTCGTTCTGTTCGGGCGGGCGGCCGATGCGGTAGCCTTCGAGCTCGTCGAATCCCGCCAGCGCGGCCTCGTCTTTGAGCGTGAGCAGGGTGCCCCGTGCCCAGCCTTCGCCCTCCGTCAGGGCAGGATAACCGGCGGGCAGGTGGTAGAGCAGTCCTCGGGTTCGGGCCGGTTGGTGGGCGGTGACTTTGCCTTCGGCGTAGCGCGGCCAGTAGAAACCGCCGGGCTTGAGCGTGCCGTAAACAAATACGCGCAAGTTCATGGCTGGATTGGGGCTAGCGAGCGCCGGGGCCGGTACGTTCGCGGCTCTTGATCTGGCGCTTGGGGCCGAGCACTTCCGGGTTGTCGAAGGCGGGCTGGTTGGGGGCGACGGGCAGCATGTTTGTGCCCGAGGCGGTGGTGGCGGTCAGGAAGATAATGACTTGCCGGTCGGTGGTTTGGCCGGAGTCGCCGAGAGAGATAAAGGGTACGGCTGAAGTGGTTGAGGCATTTCTGGCGGCGGCGGATTGGCCGATGGCGATAGCGCCGCCGTCGGGCACGATGACATGGGTGGCGGTGCTGCGTACGGTGATGTCGTTGGGTTTGTTACTGCGGCTGACCGTGGGGGTGAGGGCGATGTCGATGGAGCCGTCCGGTTTGACGCGGGGATCGACGGTCAAAAATTGGCCGACCGGGACGCGCTCGACAACGCTCTGGGAGGAGCCCCAGGAGTTGGTCTGCTCGCCGAGAGTGACAAACTGATCGGTCGAGACCTGGAGGTAGGCGGGGCTGCCGCTCATGGTCGTCGCATTCATGGAATTATAGATCTGCCCGCCCTGGCGGCGGTCGATCAGGTCGAGCACGGCATCGAACTGCGTGGCGTCCAGCACCGTCGTGCCCGCGAGGTCCAGCCCATATTGCTGGCGCAGGGAAGCCTCTACCTCAGTCACATAGACGGAGAGAGCGACTTGTTTGAGCGTGCCGTCGAGTTCGGCCAGAATTTTGCCGAGCTGGTCGAGTTGGTCGGCGGTGCCCGTCGCGACAATGGAGTTGGTGCGCTCGTCGAGGCTGGCGGACCCGCCGGGGGTGACCATCTGCTGGGCGAGTGAGAGCAGTTCCTGTGCGTTGCGGTTCTCCAGCTTGAAGACCTTTGCCTCGCTTGTGCCTTGGGCGGACGCGCTCAGGCAGAGCAGGAAAGCGGAGAAAATGGCGAGATAGACGGATCGCATGGGTAAATTCGTAAGTTCAATGATCCATAAGTTCAAGAATTTGACGACAATTCGTCTGTGGGAAGAGCGGATGCGGTCGGTCGTGCCAAGGCCTCCCGATGGGTGGCTTTCTTCCGCGCCCGAGATCAACACTTGAATTTATGGGTGTTTAAGCTTATCTACTAGCGCCTTTCTCAATCATGAACCGCGTCCACATAAAGACCTACGGCTGCCAGATGAACGAGCGTGACTCGGAGGCGGTGGCCGCGATGTTGCGCGCGCGCGGCTACAGCATCGTGGAGGACGAGGGCGAAGCCGACGTCGTCCTGCTCAACACCTGCTCCGTGCGCGAGCAGGCCGAGCAGAAGGCCATCGGCAAGGCCGGGCATCTCGGCCGCCGCAAGAAGCGCAACCCGAATTTCCTCGTCGGGGTGATGGGCTGCATGGCCCAGAACAAGGGCGCGGACCTGCTTGACCGCCTCCCCGACCTCGACCTGCTGGTGGGCACGCAGAAGTTCCATACCGTGCCGGATCACCTCGACAACCTGATTGCCAGCCTTCAGGGGCAGGGCCCCCGGCCCTCCACGTTGGTGGACCTGGAGGCGGAGGCCGGCTCGCAGAACACGATCCGCGATCACGTGCCCGGCGAGCGCCAGGTCTCGGCCTTTGTCAGCATCATGCAGGGCTGCAACATGAAGTGCAGCTACTGCATCGTCCCGAAGACGCGCGGCCCCGAGCGCGGGAGGCCCATCGACGACATCGTGGCCGAGGTCGAGGAGTTGGCCGCCGCCGGGACCAGGGAGGTCACGCTGCTGGGGCAGATCGTCAACCAGTACGGCGTGCGCGAGTTCCCCTTTGTGGACGGCAAGAGCCCCTTCGTGCAACTGCTGGAGCGCATCAACGCGGTCGAGGGCATCGAGCGTATCCGCTTCACCAGCCCGCATCCCTCCGGCTTCAAGCAGGACCTGATCGACTGCTACGGGCGGTTGGAAAAGCTCTGCGAGTACATCCACTTTCCGCTCCAGAGCGGGTCGGACCGGATATTGAAGGCCATGCGCCGTCCCTACAGCGTGGAGAAATTCAGCCGTATTCTGGAGGCGATGCGCGAGCGCTGTCCGGACCTATGGGTTTCGACCGACGTTATTGTGGGCTATCCGGGCGAGACGCAGGAAGATTTTCAACTGACCTGTGATGCCTTCGAGCGGATCGGCTTCGACATGGCGTATGTCTTTAAATACAGCGTGCGCCCTGACACAGCGGCCGAGCCGCTGGGCGACCCCGTCCCGCAGGAGATTAAGGAAGAACGCAACCAGATCCTCCTCGACAAGCTCCAGGCGCACTCGCTGCGGCGCAACCAGTCCCTCGTCGGCCAGACGCTGGAAGTGCTGGTCGAGGGCCCGGCCCGACGCGGTGAGAACCGTTTCACCGGACGTACCCGGGGCTTCCGCAAGGTGGTATTCACCGGGAGCGAGCGGCTGGTCGGCCAACTGGTGCCTGTACGGATCAAGGAGGCGACCGTTACCACGTTGGAGGGCGAGCTCGTGCTCAGCGGAGTTGATCTGGATAAAGTCCCGGCGTCAGTCTGAGGGGCTTGTTTGTTTCTGTTAGGGAGAAAAGACCTTCCGGATGGGTTGTTTACTGTTTTTTTACAATTGTGGCTGTCTGGTGCTTGATTTGGGGGCAGGCTTTGTCAACATTCGCCGGCTGTGAGTGGGAAGTGGACGAATTTCCAGGACTTCATCCGGCGCTGCGGCGGTGCGGTGACTTTTGAGCGTTTCATGCGGGAGGCGCTCTACCACCCCGAATGCGGCTACTACGCGCAGCATATTTCGGATGTCGGGCGCGGCGGGGATTTCTCCACCTCCTCCACGCTGAACGCCATCCTCGGTGATGCCGTCGCCGCCTGGCTGATGGCCCGCCGCCGCGAGCACTTCGGAGACCTCCCCTGCACGGTCATCGAGTTAGGGCCGGGTAACGGCTCGCTCATGCGGCATGTACTGCACGCCCTTGACGGGGCTGGCGAGCGGGGCCTGTTTTCCTTCGGAGCGGTGGAGACCTCGCCGGTCTTCCGCGCGGCTCTGAAGTTTGCCTTGCCGGAGGATCGTATCGAGATTTTCGATACATTGGTGCAGGCCTTCGAGTCCTGCGACGGGCGGGCTCTCGTTTATTCCAACGAGTTCGTCGATGCCTTTCCCGCCGTGCAACTGACATGGCAACAGAACGACTGGCGCGAGGTATACGTCGGACTGGACGGTGATGAGCCTCTTGAGGCGAGTAAACCCCTGCTGCGTGGGATCGATGCCGACGCCCCCACCCGTGTGCGGGACGAACTGCGGCTTTTCGTGCACCCTTCGTACCATAGTTGGGTGCGGCGAAGCATGTCGCGCCTGAAGGCGGGTGCTGTATTGACTATCGACTACGGGCGCGCCTACCCCTCAAGCGAGTGCCGCGCCTATCGCCGTCACGAGCGGCTGGAAGGGATAGACGTGTACGCCTGGATGGGCGAGCAGGATGTGACCTGCGACGTGAACTTCGCCGATCTTCAGCGCTGGGGTGAGCAACTTGGCCTGCGTACCGAGGGGCTTTGCACGCAGGCGGAGTTTCTGGAAACATGGCTGCCCGACCTGGAAGCCCGCACCCAGGCCAGCCCCGCCGCCGCCTTTGTGGCCAATCCTTTCGGAGCGGGTGGGGCTTTTTGTGTGCTGGAACAGAGCCGGCGTTGAGCTCGGACTCGCGGCAGGCGGTTGACGGCGACGGGATTGGCGTTGACGGTTTGGCTCCCGGCCGACTATTATTGGCAGCTCACATGAACAACATTCGCACGCGCATCACTCTTGTAAAAGGGCTCTGGAGCCGCCTTTGGGTGGGAACAGATCTCCGGTGACGCTGTGCGCCTCTGCCGGAGACAACCTGACGGTTCAGGATCTTCGCGGATGGAAGCAGATAAATGTGCCAACGGGTTGTCTTCGCTGAAAAACGCGAAACACAGATGAGACAACCCGATAGTCAAACCTCACCGCTCGACGGACGCCACCGGGGCCTGCTCCTGATGGTCATGTCGATCGTCTTCTTTGCTGCCAGTAACCTTGTTTTCAAGGCTGCCGGAGACATGCCCGGAGTGAGCGGTTGGACCTTGACCCTGGCGCGTGCTGTCATGGGCCTGCTCATTGTGGCCGTGTTTTTCTGGCCCCGGGGGAGATTCGAGCCGGAGCACCTGGTCAAGAACCCGTGGTTGATCCTGCGCGGGGTGCTTGGCGGTGCCAATCTCGTCCTGCTTTACGTCACCATGATTAAGCTCGGGGCCGGGCGGGCGGTCGTGCTTAATTGTACCTACCCGATTTTTGCCAGCATTCTGGCGGCTGTTTTTCTGAAGGAAAAGCTGCACGCCGTGCAGTTGGGTTGGATGGGGCTGGCCTTCTTCGGGCTGACGTTCATCACCGGCATGTGGGACAATGGCGGCCATATCGGCATCTACTACGCGCTGGGCATCCTCAGCGGAGTTATCGCGGCCGGGGTTATCGTGGTCATCCGGCATCTCTCGCGCCGTGAGCACACGGCTACGATCTTCTCGGCGCAGTGCTTTTACGCCCTGCTCGTCGTCTGCGGGCCGGTCTCGACGCACCCGACCGCCCCGGCCTGGGACGCGGTCGCTGTGCTGGTGATGGGCGGGGCGCTGGTTAGTTTGGGGCAGCTGTCCATGACGCGGGCCTACCTGTACCTGCCGGTCGCCCAGGGGGCAAGCATGCAGCTCTCGCTCCCGGTGGTGACGGCGCTGGGGGCGGTCGTCTTTCTGGGGGAACGTTTCACCTGGCTGGAGGCGCTCGGAGCCGCCATGATTATCGCAGGCTGCCTGCAAGTGGTGCGCTTCAAGTACCGCCCCAAGGCATTGTGACTGGAGTGGGGATTGGCGTCGATCGAGTGCATGGGGCCAGTGTGTATTTATTTTATAGCGGTTTAAATGAAGTCGTAGCCGTCACAGAAGGCCAAATGGTTAATTGTTATTTCCTGCGTTCAGCATCCGACAATTGACCATTTGGAGCATATTCAAATTTTGTGACTACAGTATTTTTTTGAAATGCTTTAAACTACACGCAGGCACGCTTGCTTATAGGTCACCGGGGCAGGTTCGCGATACCCGGCGAGCGCCTGTTCAGTTGAGCAGGTAACGCGCCGGGGCAGGGCCATCGTCACCCGCGAAGGCGAGGTTGTCGCCGATCCGGTTCAACCCGAGCCGCACCTCATGAAAGGCTTCACCGAGTGCCTTGAAAATCGGCTCCAGGCAGAACTCGCGGGCTAGGGTGTGGGCGCTGGCGCTGCGATAGTGGGCCAGCCCGACATTTTCGTAAAAGCCCAGCGAAGGCGCCCCGCGCCGCTGCCGCCGATGCTCGAAATGGGCGGGGAAGAGACCGGTGAGAAAGAGCAGGCGGTCGGCCAACTCGACGACGAGGAAGAACCGGTCGGTTCCGGCCGAGGCGGCAATCTCGCTCATACAGTCCCCAAGGTAGGGCACGTGCATACGATTTTCGCTCCGATCTGGCAGGTAGTCGAGCAGAAGGGTGGCCAGATAGTCGGCCAGTTCGCGGTCATCGACGCCGCTCTGCTTCAGGCTGTGTCGCACGAGCAGGTAGAAGTAGAGGCCGGGCGATATGTTTAGCGACCGGGGCGAATCCAACACGGTTTGAAAAACAACCGCTTCGTCCAGTAGGGCGTCACGCATCGGCGGATCGCGTAACAGCGCAATAACGGCCTCAATGGCCGCCGGCGTGGTGGCCAGTGTTTCCGCGAGAAAGGTTTCATCCTCGCGGGTCAGGCTATGCCTGCACCTCGGTAATACGAGCCGCATAATGCTAGGGATTGAGCATAGCGTATGCCAGCTTTTGGTGTTTGTCAAAAGGCGCGGGGCAACTTCGGTTCGCTAGTTGGATAAATAAAAAAACCGCAGTCGTTCCGGACTGCGGCTTTTTAGTGATAAAGATGATGTGGAGGCCTTACTTGGCTTTGTCGTAAGCGCCCTTGGCGATCTTGGCGATAACCGCATAGCTGATTTCCATATCCTTGGAAACCTTGTTCATCGAGTGCTCCTTGAGCTTCGCTTTGACTTCGTCCCGCAGTTCGGGGGTGATCTTGGTGCGCTTGCGGCGACCGCTCGGGGCGGCAGCGGCGGCGCGGCGGCGATGCAGGCGGATGCCGTACTTTTCGATCAATGCTTCGACCAGTTCTTTGGGCGTATCGAAGCCACTTTGCTTGACGACTGTTTCCAGCTTGGCGTGGGCGGCCTTCTCTTTTTTCTGCTGTTCGATCAGCTTTTTCTTCTGCTTGGCCAGGGTTTGTTCGGCCTTTTCGATACGCTTCAGTTCGTTATGAATACTCATGGTTGCACTTAGGTTAATGCTGTTAAGCGTACCTATAGCTATGTCTGATTCGTTATGAGGCAAGCATTAATTAATACTAAAACAGACTGGTAGTGCCGGATATAAGCACTTTAGTGAAGACTAGGAATTGGATTGTAAGACACGAATCGATGCTAGGTGTAAGGGGCATTCCTCAGTTTCTGGCGGGGCTTTACTGGATATGCTTTGCGTTGGAATCTTCAGTTTTCAACTCTTGTAAGTTGAAAATAATACGCATGTCCTCGTCGTTTTTGGAACCGTCACTTTTACCCCCGTTCTTGTAAAAGAGCCGGATCATGGGTTCGTTATTGCGCGAGACGAAAGCCCACAGGCGGCTCAAGCCACGCTTGCGGCCGATCTCCAGCATGCGGCGCAGGAGGAGACCGCCCATACCGTGGCGGCGCTTGGTCTCGCGGACGACGAAAGCGATTTCCGCTGCCTCGCCGTCCTCGTCGAGGTAGTAGCGGCCGACCGCGTGGATGCGCTGGCGTGGCCCCTTGATCTCGAATATCCCCAGCGCAAGGTCTTTCTCCTGATCCACGCTGACCAGTTCGTGCGCCCGCTCGCGGGTCATGCTGGTGATGTTGTACCCGTAGCGCTTCTGGACGGTCTCGGGCGTATGCGAGTAGAAAAACTCCTGCAGCCGTCGCTCGTCGGAGGGGTGCAGGGGGCGCAAGACATATTCCTCGTTGGCGAGGGTGACGCGCTCGAACTCCACGCCGCCGATCTCGCGGGTGGGGCGGGAGACGAGCTTCTGGTACGGCGGGACGTAGCACTGCTCGCGCGCGAAGCGCAACAGGTCGTCGCGGAACTTCGGGTGCGCGATCTGAATAAGTTCCAGCGTGCGCTCGCGGATGCTTCGTCCGCGCAGGGTGGCGATGCCGTACTCGGTGATGACAAAGTGCACGTCAGCGCGGCTGCCGACCACGCCCGCGCCGGGGCTCAGACGCGGCATAATGCGGGAGGTCTTGCCGTCCTCGGCGGTGGAGGGAAGGGCGATGATGGGCAGGCCGCCCTCGCTCAGCGCGGCCCCGCGCATGAAGTCGACCATTCCGCCGATGCCGCTGTAAAAGCGTCCGCGGATGGAGTCGGCGGCGACTTGCCCGGTCAGGTCCACCTCGACCGCGCTGTTGATCGAGACCATTTGGGAGTTGCGGGCGATGTTGGTGATGTTGTTGGTGAGCTCGGTCGGCAGAAAATGGATGTGCGGGTTGCCGTCGACGAAATCATAGAGCGCCCGGGTGCCGATGCAAAAAGAGGAAACCGTTCGCCCACGGTTGATGGACTTGCGGCTGTTGTCGATTACCCCGGCCTGCATCAGGTGCATGACGCCGTCACTGAACATCTCCGTGTGCACGCCGAGGTGCTTGTGCCCGTAGAGGGCGCGGCAGACCTGGTCGGGGATGTTGCCGACGCCGAGCTGGAGTGTGCTGCCATCCTCGATCAGTTGGGCAACGTAGTTGGCGATGACGCCCGCTTCGCCGTTGCCGGGGGCGGGGTGCCACTCGGGCAGGTCGGCTTCGGCCTCCAGGTAGTAGTCGATCTCGTCGCTGTGCAGAAAGCTCTCGCCCATCGTGCGCGGCATGCGCGGGTTGACCTGCGCGATCACGCAGCGGGCGCTCTGGACGGCGGCGGAGATCACGTCCACGCTCACCCCGAGCGAGCAGAAGCCCATCTCGTCCGGCGGGGAGACCTGGATCAGCGCGACATCGAGCGGGAGAATCGCCTCCTTGAAAAGCGCGGGCACATCGCTGAGAAAACTGGGCGTGTAGTCGCTCCATCCGGCGTTGACCGACTCGCGGGTGCCGGTACTGAGGAAGAAACAGTTGACCTTGAAGGTGTCGTGGTACTTTTCCTCCGCCCAGGGCGAGCCGCCGAGGACGAAGATGTGTACCAGCTCGATATCTTTGAGCTGTTCGCGACACTTGAGCATGGAAGCCACCAGCGCATGCGGGCAGGCGGCGGTTGAGCCGATAAAGACGCGGCTCCCGGGGCGGACCAGCTTCGGCCAGGCGCGGACATCGAGGGGCTTCATCGGTTGTGAGATTACCCCACGGGCCATGTCCGGGGCAACTCCGGATTACGGCTCGGGAGTGACCGTGCGGGAGATCCTTCTCATGTGTAACCTGTGCTGGCATTTGCCGGGCTGATGATGCACATTAGCCCGGACATGGCGGTGGACATCAAAAGCGCGTTGCAAGAGCAGGCCCGTGAGTTGGGACTGGACGCGCTCGGCGTCGCCCCAATCGAGCCACCGCTGCGCCGTGAGTATTACCTGAAGTGGATTGCGGACGGGCGACACGGTGATATGGGCTGGATGGAGCGCAATAATGAGCGCCGCCTGCACCCGGCGAATATCCTGCCCGAGGCCCGCAGCATCATCTGCGCGGGGGTGAACTACTGGCAACCGGAGCCGCCCCGGCGCGGGCGCATTGCAAAGTACGCGCTCGGCGGCGATTACCACAAGGCGGTGCTCAAGAAGTTGAAAAGACTCTGCGACTATTTGCGTGAGAATCACGGTGGTGCGCAGCGGCCCTATGTCGATACCGGCCCGGTGCTGGAAAAGCCGATCAGCGTGCAGGCCGGGCTTGGGTGGCAGGGCAAGAGCACGATCCTGCTCAACCCGACGCACGGCACCTGGCTGTTTCTCGGGGTGATTTTTACCACGCTGGAACTGGAGCCGGACGCACCTCCTCCTGAGCGTTGCGGCACCTGCACTCGCTGTATTGATGCCTGTCCGACGGGGGCGATTCACGCGCCCTTCCAGCTCGATGCCCGGCGCTGCATCTCTTACCTGACGATTGAGCACAAAGGGGCCATCCCGCACGAGTTCCGCGCAGCCATCGGCGACCGCCTCTACGGCTGCGACGAGTGCCTCGACGTGTGCCCGTGGAACAAGTGGGCGCAACTGACCCGCGAAGCGAAATTCGCCCCGCGCGCGTATCCGGATTTGCGTGAGATGCTTGGCTGGGATGAGGACACGTTCAACGAAACGCTGGCCGGGACGCCGATGCGCCGTACCGGGCTCTCGCGTTGGAAGCGCAACATCTGCGTGGTCCTCGGCAATACCGGTACCGCCGCCGACCGTCCCGCATTAGAGCGTGCCGCCGCCGATCCCGATCCGCTCGTGGCCGAGCATGCGCAATGGGCGGTGTGCAGGCTCAATTCGAGAACGGGCGCTCCGCGCCCCCATACCCCGCAGGGCCCGGCTGGACCAGTATTTTAGCCTGTGCTTTCGATGCTGCGCATCGCATCAACGTTTGTTGAAAAAGCTAAGCTTCTTCAACAAACGCTGAGCAAAGCATCCAAACTGGCTCAGCAAAACTGAGCAGGCATGGGGTAGCCGCCTTTTTGGCGGCGATGGGGCACAGCCCCATCATTCGGATCAAACGCCGAGCGTTTGCTAGAGGCGGGGGAGGGTGAGTCCGCCGTCCACCATGATGACCTGACCGGTGGAGTAGGGGAAGTCGCCCCGCGCGAGCGAGGAGACGGCCCGCCCGATGTCGTCGGGGAAGCCCCAGCGCGGCGTCACGCAGAGGCCGTCGGCGATGAGCTTGTCATACTTTTCCGTTACACCGGCGGTCATGTCGGTCTTGATCACGCCGGGGCGCACTTCATAGACCGGGATGCCGTACTCGCCCAGGCGCACCGCGAAGAGCTGCGTCGCCATGGACAGGCCGGCCTTGGCGATGCAGTACTCGCCCCGGTTGACGGAAATGACCGTGGCCGAGATCGAGCTGACGTTGATGATCGCGCCCTGGAAGGCGTCGTCGGCCTTCTTCTGCCCGACCATCCAACGGGCGGCAGCCTGTGTCAGGAAGTATGCGCCCTTGAGGTTCGTGCCCACGACGTAGTCGAAGCTTTCTTCGCTGGCTTCGAGGATGTCGAGGCGCTCCTTGGGGGCGACTCCGGCGTTGTTGACCAGCACGTTGAGCTTGCCGAAGCTCTCGCGCACGACCGCGAGGATGCCCTCACGACTTTCCTTCGAGCCGATGTCGCCACGGGCGTAGGCGGTGCGGGCGCCGAGGGCCTGAAGGGCCTGCAAGGT
The DNA here is from genome assembly GCF_014230085.1 of Ruficoccus amylovorans. NCBI lineage: Bacteria > Pseudomonadati > Verrucomicrobiota > Opitutia > Puniceicoccales > Cerasicoccaceae > Ruficoccus > Ruficoccus amylovorans. The sequence goes on from NZ_JACHVB010000064.1 coordinate 14,324, forward strand.
GTCGGCCACCTGCTCCTCGGGACGCATGCCGTTAATGACCAGGTCGAATCCGGCCTTGGCCAGGTGCTCGGCGCAGCCGAAGCCAATGCCGCGGCTGCCGCCTGTCACCAGTGCGACGGGTTTAGAGGATTTGTCATTTTTCATAGCAAATGGGTCATTGTTCAATGATGGGAGCGTGCTGTCTTGAGAGAGGATTCGATGATTCTCGACAGCTCAGTGACCTCGCCCAGCAGCGGGGCAACGAGTTCGCTGGCGGGCGCACCTGTCTTGTGTAGAATACGCAGCCAGATGCGAGATTCGTTGAGTTCTTTGCGGACTATCCCCAGCTTGTGGATGAAATCGGCCTTGCTCTCTGCACCCCGGGCTTCCGCATAGTTGGGAGCCGGAGCGCAGGAGCTGTTTGCCGATATGTTTGCCCGCTTCATCGGTGGGGATATGCCGGGTCAGACGAATGACTGACACAGCAAACTCCACGAAGCGGTCCTCCAGTTGATTGGCTCGGTTCAGGGCTGGGGAAGAATCGCTCACTGGAGGAGGTCAATTGACAATGAAAAATGAACGCTGGCAAATGGCCGATCCTCAGTTCGCGGTCAGCTTGTTCAACTCGTCCACGAGGGCCGGGTCGGCGGGATGGCCAAGCCAGAGGATTTCGCCGGAGGGGGCGACGAGCGCGACCTGCGGGATGGAGGCCACGTTCAGCATGTCGGAAAGGGCAAAGTCCGGGGTTTCGAGCAGCCAGTTGATCTTGGTGCTGGCGATGTCGAGTTCGGTCCCGACCTTGGCGGCGGCGGCCTGGTCTTCGAGGTTGACTCCGGCGAAGACGATACCCTTGTCCGAGTACTCGGCGGCGCGGGCCTTCAGTTCGGGCATGGCCTGCATGCACGGGCCGCACCAGCTCGCCCAGAAGTCGATGTAAACGGCTTTGTTGCCCTTGGCCAGGTCGGCCAGCGTGACGGTCTTGCCCTCGTCGGTGACGACGGCCAGTGCCTTGTCCATCGGGACGCTCAGGTCCTGCATGAACTTGGACTGCCAGTACTCGTTAACCCACTGTCCGCCGATACCGGCGGTGATTTCGGGCATCTGGACGAAAGCCTTGCCGATGGCGGCTTCGGCCTTGGCGGTGTCACCGGCGTCCCAAGCCTGCTTGGCGTCGGCCATGATGATGATGGCGCGGGCGGCGCGGGCGTTTTCGGAGTTTTCGCCGTCGGCCTTTTCAATCGCGGGGATGGCTTCCTTGACCTTGGCGATGTTGGCCTGGGCCTTGTCATCCATGCCGAGTTGGTAGTAGGCCATCGTCTCGATCAGCATCAGCTCGGTCTCGGAGGCTCCCTGCCCCTTGAGCTGCTGGAGCTGTTGGTCGATCATGGCCTGGCGCGGGTCGCCAGCGTCGGGGGTGGCCTGCTGGGCCACGGCAGGTTGGACAAAGGCAAAGAGCGCGGCCGCGGCGGCGCCTGCGAGAATAAGAGCGGGTGATTTCATAGGTTGTTCTATCCGGTGTTAATAGGTTGTTGGACGAGGATTACCTTGCCCACGACGGGTGCCGTGGGCAAGGCTTTCCTCACGTCCAATACGGGGCCGCCCGGCCTGGGGGAAGCCTGGCGCAGGCGGCGATTATGCGGTTGTTACCGGATAAAAGACAGGGACCTAGGCTTTCAGTTCCGGCAGCTCGATCCACTGGCGGGCTTCGCTGCTCTTGATGCCGTACTCGGCCAGCTGCACGCCCTTGGCACCTTCGAGGAGGGTCCAGCGGAAGGGCTCGTCGAGCACGACGTGGCGCAGGAACAGCTCCCACTGCACCTTGAAGGCGTTGTCGTGGCTCTCCTGCTCGGGTACCTTGCTCCAGCCGTCGAAGAAGTCGATGGGCTGGGCAATGTCCGGGTTCCAAATCGGCTTGGGCGTGTTGCCGTAGTGCTGGATCCACACGTCGCGCAGGCCGACGATGGCGCTGCCCTTGGTGCCGTCCACCTGCATGGTGAGCAGGTCGTCGCGGCGCACGCGCACATTCCAGGAGGAGTTGAAGTGGCAGATGACGCCGTTTTCCAGCTCAAAGGTCGAGTAGGCGCTGTCGTCGGCGGTGCACTTGTAGGGCTTGCCCTGCTCGTCCACGCGCTCGGGGATGTGGGTCGCGGCGAGGCAGGAGACGCTCTTGACCGGGCCGAAGAGGTTGTCGATCACATAGCGCCAGTGACAGAGCATATCGACGACCATGCCGCCGCCGTCTTCCTTGCGGTAGTTCCAGGAGGGGCGCTGGGCCGGGATGGTGTGGCCCTCGAAGACCCAGTAGCCGAACTCGCCGCGCACGCTGAGGATGTCGCCAAAGAAGCCGTTTTCCTTCAGACGCATGAACTTGAGCATACCGGGCAGCCAGAGCTTGTCCTGGACAACGCCGTTCTTGACCCCGGCGTCGCGGCAGATTTTGTACAGTTCGTAGGCGTCCTCGGTCTTGATGGCGGTGGGCTTTTCGCAGTAAACGTGCTTGCCCGCCTCGGCGGCCTTCTTGACCGCGTCGAAGCGCTGGAGCGTGCCCTGCGAGTCGAAGTAGATGCTGAAGCGATCGTCGTTCATCACGCTGTCAAGGTCGGTCGTGTATTCCTTGACGCTGCTGATCTCGGTCAGGTGCTTGAGCTTGTTTTCGTTGCGACCGACCAGGATCGGGTCGGGCATGATGACTTCGTTCGGGCTGATCTTGACGCCGCCCTGCTTGATGATCGCGTCGATGGAGCGCAGCAGGTGCTGGTTCGTGCCCATGCGGCCCGTGACGCCGTTCATGATGATGCCAACTTTGTGTGTCTTCATTGGAGTGTAATGGCTAATTGTTGATCGTTAAATGGCTGTGATTGGTTGTCGCCTGTATCCAGATTATGAATACTGGAGATAGGCTTCCTTGATCTGGTCGAGGAACTTGTTCTGGTCTTCCTTCCACCAGCGGTTGGAAAAGATTTCGACTTCGTTGTAGCCCTTGTAGCCGGTGGCCTCGACCCAGGAGCGGATTTCGCGGATGTTGATCACGCCCTCGCCCATGAGGCCGCGGTCGAGGAGGAAGTCCTCCGTCGGGCTGCGCCAGTCGCAGATGTGGAAGGCGAAGAGCTTGTCCAACGCGGCGCAGCGCTCGATCTCGGTCTTGAGCATATCGTCCCACCACAGGTGGTAAACGTCCACTGCGATGCCGACGTGATCGTCATTGATGGCCTCGCACATGTCGTTGGCCTGCTTCATGGAGTTGACGGCGGAGCGTTCGGCGGCGTACATCGGGTGCAGCGGCTCGATGGCGAGTTTGACGCCCTTGTCCTTCGCCCGGGGGAGGACGGCGCGGATACCGTCGGCGATCTGCTGACGCGCCTCGGGCAGCGGGATGCCGGGTACGGCCCCGACCACGAGCACGATCAACGGTGCGCCGATGGCGGCGGCCTCGTCGATGCACTTTTCGTTGTCGGCGATGGCGGCGGCTCGCTCGGACTCGGTCTTGGCGGGGAAGAACCCGCCGCGGCAGTACGAGACGATTTCGAGGCCGTTGTCGCGGATGAGCTTCCCGGCGTCGGCGTGGGTCATGTCCTTGACGGCATCACGCCAGACAGTGATGCCGGGCACGCCCTCGCGGGCGAAGGCGCTGACGGTTTCCTTCAGGCTCCAGGGCTTGTGCGTGATCGTGTGGATGCACAGGCGGGAGAAGTCGGTGAGCGGTTTTGCAGGCATGGGTTTGAGTGGCTAAATGACTAAATGGTCAAATGGCTAAATGGTTTAAGTGCTCGGTTGTTGATTGCGGAACGTGTGGGACGCGCCCACCGGCCAATCAGCCATTTAACAATTAACCATTCAGCCATTTCCTCTTAATTAAAGAAACGGTAGTAGGGTTCGCCCTTGAGCATGCGCGTGACGAGCAGGGCGGACTCGCGCATGTGGTAGTCGCCCCACATGGAGGCTTCGCCGCAGGCGATCTTCTGCCCGGCGGGGACGTGATCCCAGCCGTTGGGCTCGTGGTAGATGCTGTGCAGGGTGAGGCCCTGATGCTTCTCGTCGGTGGAGAGGTAAGGCTCGTCGAGCAGCGCCTTGAGCGAGGTCAGGCCAGCCTGCCAGTAGCGTTCGCCGTCGGCGGTCTCGCCCTTGTCCTTGAGGTACTTGCCCAGGCGAAGGAGGCCCTGCACACCGATGGCGGCGGCGGAGGAATCGACCGGCTCCCAGTCGTTGAACGGGTCCGCAGGGCGCTCGGTGTAGTTGCCAAGCTGATACAGCTTGGGCGCACCGGTGTCCCAGTACGGGATGCCGTCTGAGGCGGTGTTGGCGATAAAGAAGTCGTTCGTGGCGCGGGCGGCCTTGAGAAGGAAGGCCTCGACTTCGGCGCGACCGCCGAGCGGTTCCAGCTCGGCGTCCGGCACCTCGGCCACGAGCTCCAGTTGTTCCGGGAAGCCGAGCATGGCCCAGGAGAGCCCTCGTGTCCAGGTAGTGAACCCGGAGAAGCCCTGCTGCGCGTTCGGGCAGCGGAAAGCGCCGTCGTTGATGTTGAAAATGGCCTCGTGGGCGGTGCGGCCCCACTCGTCGTATTTGTCGCGCCCCTCGCCGTAGAAGATGTTGTAGGCGGCGGTGGAGCGGGCGTGGTTGAGGGCGCGTTCGAGCAGGTTGATCGCGGCGTCGTTGTCCGTGAGCAGTGAGTGGCCGAGCAGCCAGCTCATCTCGACGGCGCGGATGGTGCGGATGGTATCGACGAAGAGCGAGTGCGGCCCGTTAAAGGAATAGAGGTAGCCGCCTTTGTCGTTCGGGCTCCAGCGCATGGCCTGGACCGAGCCGGAGGCCTTGAGCGCCATTTCGTAAAAGTTCATCTCCCATTCGTTGTGCGGGATTTTGCCCTCGCGCATGAGGCGGCGCAGGTTGCCGTAGGTGGAGACGTTGTTGAAGCCGTGGTCGTGAACGCCCTTGTGGGTGATGTGCGGGGCCATGACGGCGAGCGTCTGCTCGCGCCCGTACTGGAGGAAGCTCTCGTCCCCGGTGGCGTCGAACTGCAAAATCGCCGAGCCGAATTGGAAGCCCTGCGTCCACTCGGTCCAGCCGCGTGTGGTGTACTTGCCCTCGACGGTGAAGACCGGCGAGCCCTTGGAGGCGTCGTACTCGGCCTCGATCAGCTTGATCTTTTGGCCGGAGATTTTCCAGAAGCGTTCGAGGGCGGGTTGGAGTGATTCAAGAGTAAGGGTGGTGTCGATTTTCATGGAAAATAATTTCTTGTGCGTGTCTTTGCGGCGATGACAGTACCGGTGGGTGATGCGGTTTAAAAGAGTGGTGGGGGTGCTCGCCCCGGAGAGGGCGTGTGGTCCGTGCTTTGCCGGGGCCTAGAAGCGGTTTTCCTTGCGCAGGTGGACGAGGACGAGTTCGGAGTCCTCCAGCGCCTGGTAGGAGTGCTCAAGGATCGCGTCGAACTGGAGTGCCCGCCCGGCCTTCACGATGCGGGTTTCGGAGGGGAGGTTGATCTGGATTTTACCGGAAAGCACCCAGCAGGTTTCAAAGTCGTCGTGGTGCATCTCGGGCCGGGTGATGCGGCTGCCCTTGACGGCCCGCCCGTAGAAGACTCTCGCCTTTCCGTAGGTGATGCGGCTGAATTTGAAGCCGTCATGCTCGTAGCTTTCCGCCTTCACCTCGTGGGCCATGCGCGCCTCGGCCAGTCCGAGCAGTTCGGCCGCGCTCATGCTGAAGACCCGTGCGAGCTTATAGAGCGTTTCGAGTTCGGCGCTGGACTGGTTGCGCTCCAGCTTGGAGATGACCGCCACGGACACGCCCGAGCGCTCCGCCACCTGCCCCAACGTCAATTCCTCCCGCTTGCGCAGCGCGCGCAGGACCGAGAAGTCATAGAGCGGAGCGGATTCGCTCTCGGGGCTGGAGTTGGGCGTGGGCATGATTAAATTTTCTCTTGCGATAAAAAATAGATAGTTTCATATTGTCAAAGAAAAATTCAAAACCCATGAGCGAACATCCTGCCGTAACCCTGCTTGCACAGAAACGCCTGCTGCCCGTCGCCGTCCTGGAGGACGTGGACGCGGGCCTGAAAACCGCCGCCGCGCTGAAGGAAGCCGGCCTTAACCTGATCGAAGTCACCCTGCGCACGCCCGCTGCCGAGGCCGTCATCCGAGCGATCCTGAAGGAGTTTCCCGATATGATCGTGGGAGCCGGGACGGTGCTCGACGCCGCTCAGGTGCAGCCACTGGCCGACATCGGGGTGCAGTTTTTCGTCGCCCCCGGGCTGGACGAGGCCGTTGTCGAGGCCGCCCAGAAGGCGGGCTGCCCGATCACGCCGGGGGTCATCACCCCGAGCGAAGTCAGCCGCGGCCTCAAGCTCGGCTGTAAGGTGCTGAAGTTCTTCCCGGCCGAACCGGCGGGCGGGGCGAAGATGGTCAAGGCCCTGGCCGCTCCCTTCTCCCATACGGGCGTGAAGTTTATTCCCACCGGCAGCATCGATGCCGCCAAGGCCCCCGACTACTGGGCGATCAAGAGCGTGCTGGCCGTGGGCGGCTCGTGGATCGTGGCGGGCAATCTGGTCAAGGAGGGCAAGTTCGATGAAATCACCCGCCTGACCAAGGAAGCCCTCGTTAATGCCGGGGCTTGAGGCGTGCGTTTTCCGGGGTCGGTTTCACCCCGAGGATCTATGACGTAGAAAAACAACCGGTCGGGCCGTGTGGCCTGGCCGGTTGTTTTGTCGATACCGGGCGCGGTTGCGCGTTTGGAGCTTGCGCTGGTTTCCCCTTTTGTGGATTAAAATAATACGGAAGCATGGAGGAAGTTGTTGTTATAAGTATAATAAATTCACCGTGTCTTTCGCGCTTATCTCCGGTTTGGCAGCCATCCCGTTTTTCCCTGTTTTATTATCATGCGTGACGCTATTAATGTGCTAGCAGCCGTCGGGGCCTTTATCGTGGCTATTGCCCTGGGCTGGTTCCTCTTTAAGGCCCAGATTGAAGACAAAGAAGCCCCGGTTCCCGTGCAGGAGCAGAGGGTTGCCGTGCAGGAGGTTGCCCCAGAGCCGGTGCCTCCTCCGGCTGAGGAGGCTAAGCGGCCAGTCCCGCCCGCCGGGCCGGTGTGTCGGGTGAGCTATCCGGACCTGGGAACTTATCTGCAGGGAGCTCCCGTCGTGGTCCAGAGCCGCTCGTTGGATGAGGATTTGAAGGCGGCGATGACGCAGCAGATACTCCTCTTTAAAAGCGTCATGAAGATCGGCCATGACGGGGCTACCAAAGAACGACTGGAAAAGGAACTGGAACACCTGCGCAACGCCTTTCCTGAACCGGAAGGGGCGACCGGGTATCGTTACCGTTCGGACCGTGATTCCTCCGGCTACTACGTCAATTACTACTACTACCCGGTCGAGCGCCAGACGGACGAACGGATGGTGGATGATTTCAACCACGTGGTCAAAAACTCCCGGCTCGATGAAGTCAGCTACGTGATCCAGGCGCTTGAACTCAAGCTGGAGAAATGGAAGAAGCAGACCGACAAGGTCTATGCGAGTGGGCCCAGTTTTGGGTCGAGCGCATTCTACCGGGCGCAATTGCGCGCGAACAGGGCTTTCCTGGAAGCGATGCCCGAATACATCAAGGCCTGGAAGGCGCTGGGAGATGCAAATGAAGCCTGGAAGCTCAGCAATATGGATGTGTCCGAAGCGACCCGGCAATGGGCGGATTTTGAGAAACGCGACCTGCCGAGGATCAATACCTACCTGGAGAACTACACGGAAGAATCCTGGCCGGTCAGCGAAGAGGGGACCATCGACACTGGCATGCCCCGTGCGCGCCCTCTCTACCTCCTCATGACAGTGGCGGGGCGTCAGTTATACTTCCCGCTTGAGCCTGTGTGGGACAAGGACCTGGGAATGGCCATCGTGCAGGTCAGCCGTTGAGGCCCTGGTGGCGGTCAGCTAGCGTTTTAAAACGCAAACATCAGCGCAGTATAAAACGAGTGATCTGCAGGATCACAGCTGCAGGACTGTGTCCTGCCGCAGGCTTGGGACGCGCAGCCCCAAAGTTAAAGGAAGGTGTCTAGGCCGCCGGGTGGAGCCCGGGGCGGCGACGGAAGCGCTTGAACAGCTTCACGCTCAGCCAGATGACGACGCACAGCACGATGATGCCGATCAAGATGGGGATGACCAGGGCGAGGATCGCGGTGACAAGCGAAGTGCCCGCTTCCACCGTCGAGACGATGGGATTTGCGATGCCGCCGGTGGTGGCGGTGGAGGTTCCGCGGGTGAGAACCGTTCCGGCCTGGACCACGCCTGCCGGGGCTCCGCCCATGATGGCGGCGAGGGTCCATTTGAGTCCATCATTCATCTCCGGCAGGACGGCGGCGGAGATGAAGGTACCCGCGAGCAGAGCCGTCGGGGTGGCAATGCTGTCGAGCATGTTGTCCACCCACGGGATGTAGTAGGCGGCGATTTCGGCCAGAGTGGCAGTGATCAGGCCGATCAGCGCGGGCCAGCTTGCCAGCCATTGGAAGCTCTCGCTCAGCTCGATCACGCCGGTTTTACCGGCGATGCTCAGGGCCAGCATGGGGATGAACACGCGAAACCCGGCGGCGGCGCTCAGGCCGATGCCCGCGATAACGGCGACGATGCCGGTCAATGTGCCCTGGTCCATATCCTGTGTGCTGGTTGAGTGGTCGCTCCGCGTCTGCGAATTATTTTATCTGAGCGGGCTTGTGACATTAATTATTTAGCAGATATCGGCTCGTTTGCAAGGGACATAAGCGGATGGCGGCCCCGGTCAATGCGATGGCCGCGTAACCGGGCGAGCGAGGAATGGATGTCCGTTTAGGGCCTGTGTGGCTACGCGCTACAGGGGGAGGCTTGCGCGGTCAGCACGGTCGGGCGCGGTCGGAAAGAGCGATACGGCCGACTCCACGGTGGTGGGGAGGCTTTCTTCCATGCAATGAGCTTGCGCCGGGGGCGGGCTTGGCCTAGCGAAATGGGCATGAGCAAACCTCAAAGGCATGCTGGGCATTTACTGCGCCGGTTGAGCTGGGATGAACTCGATCCGGCCTGGCTGCGGCGTCTGGTCGAAATGGCCCGCGACGAAGACCTCGGCGGGGCCGGTCTGCGAAAGCCGGACTGCCCCGGTGGTGACGCGACCACGGACCTGCTGGCTGCGGATGCGCGGGGGACGGTCGAATTGGTCGCCCGCGAGCCGATGCGCCTGTGCGGACTGCGGCTGGTACCGGTTATTCTGGAGGTTTACGGGGGGGGCTGCGAGTGGAGCCCCCTGACGGCGGACGGGACGCCCCTGGACGAGGGCGGGCTGATTGGGCGGATTTCCGGCCCGGTCGGGACAATCCTGCGCGCCGAGCGCGTCATGCTGAACTTTCTCCAGCGCCTCAGCGGGATTGCCACCACGACGGCGCATTATGTCACCCTACTGGGACAAAGTGGGCCGCGCCTGCTCGATACCCGCAAGACCACGCCCGGCTTTCGCATGCTGGAAAAATACGCCGTGGCGACCGGGGGCGGGTGGAATCACCGGCTGGGGCTTTTTGATCGCATCATGTTTAAAGATAACCACTTGGCGGCGAGCGACGCCACCGTGGGCGAGCGCCTGGCCGCCACCGTGCGGGCGGCCCGCGAGCGGCGTCCGGATCTCGCGGTCGAGGTTGAAGTAGACCATCTGGAGCAGATCCCGCCCGTGCTGGAAGCCGGTGCGGACGTGATTCTGCTGGATAATTTCACCACAGCAGGCTTGCGCGAGGCCGTGGCCCTGATCGGCGATAAGGCCTGGACCGAAGCCAGCGGCGGGATCAACGAGGCCAATGCGAAGTCGCTGGCCTCGCTCGGGCTGGACTTCGTGTCTAGCGGAGCGGTCGTGCACCGCAGCCGCTGGATGGACATCGGCCTGGACTGGAGCAGTCATGGGTGAGGTCAGCGACGCGGAAATCCTGGCCGCCTTTCTGGCGGCAGACGGCGGCTATGTCTCCGGCTCCTCTATCGCCGAGGACACGGGTGTGTCCCGGGCGGCGGTCTGGGGGAGGTTGGAGCGGCTGAGGACGGAGGGCTTCGCCTTCGAGGCGATCCGGAATCGAGGTTACCGGTTGGAGACAATTCCCGAGGCTCTGCACCCGGCTTTGCTGGCTGCGCACCTGTTAAGACTGGCCTGCCCGGCGAATCTGCACTTTCTGGCCGAGACCGACAGCACCAACACGCAGGCCGAGCGCCTGTTGGCCGAAGGTGAGCACACGCCTTTCGTTGTCGTGGCAGGGCGGCAAACCGCTGGGCGAGGTCGCCGGGGGCGGGAGTGGTTCAGCCAGGACCCGGGGAATCTGACCCTCAGTCTGGCTCTGCGCCCGCAGCTCCCTCCGGCGCGGATGCAGACTTTCACTCTGTGGATGGGGCTTTCGACATCTCTGGCAATCAACGAGTTGTGCGGCGTGTCGCTCAAGGTTAAGTGGCCCAATGACCTGCACTGGAACGGGAAAAAAGTAGCCGGAATGTTGACCGAGGCTCGCTCCGACTCGGAAATGCTGCGTGACCTGGTGTTTGGGATCGGGCTCAATGTGAACGGTGTCACCGATGAGTATCCTCCCGAAGTCCGCCGGGTGGCTGGATCGCTACGGGAAGCGGTTGGGAGGGTTTTCGACCTGAATGAGACGGCGGCGAAGCTGATTTGCGCGTTGCAGAAGGCTTGCGATACCTTTCTGGAAGACTGCTACCGGGAAACCTTTCGGGAGCAGTGGCCGCTGCATGATGCCCTTACCGGGCAGGAAGTGACGGTTTCGTTAGCCGACGGCGAGATCGTGGGCGAGTACCTCGGTATTGACGAGACTGGGACCTTGCGTTTGCGCCTGCCGGACGGGCAGGAGCGGCAGTTTGCGGCGGGGGATGTCACCTTGAGGAAACAAAAATGAGCATTTTGTGCATCGACATTGGTAACACGCGGTTGCATCTGGGGTATGTCGAGGGGCAGAGGGTCTCCCGAACCGAGGATTTGCCGACTCGCGAGCTGGCTCAGTTGCTGCCCCAGCGGTTGGCGGAGGCGGATTTCGAGGGGGTGGCGTATTGTTCGGTTGTCCCGGCGGCTACTACGGAGCTGGAGGAATGCCTGCGAGCGGCGGGCGTCGTTGACGGCGTACGCCTGGACCACGCACATTGTCCGGGGCTGGCCATCAGTTATCCACACCCGCCTGAGATCGGTCCTGATCGGCTGGCTAACGGCATCGGCGCGCAAGTGATTTGCGGGGCTCCCGCCATCGTGATCGACACGGGTACCGCGACGACTTTCGACCTCGTGACCCGTGCCGACGGCTATATCGGGGGCATCATCGCACCCGGTCCGGCCATGATGACCAAGTATTTACACGAAAAAACCGCTCTCTTGCCCGAGTTGAGCCTGGAGGAGCTTAAAGACCCGGGCCGGATCGGGCGCTCGACCCGTGACGCCATGAAGCTCGGCTGCGTGGTCGGCTACGGCGGGATGATCCGGGCGCTCCTGGAGCGCAGCCGGGAGGAGTTTGCGGCCCGGGGCGAGGAACTGCCCGCAGTGCTGGCCACTGGTGGGGGCACGGTTGTCTGGCTCGATCAGGCACAGGAGCCGATCAGGCAGGTGCCGTACCTGAGCCTGCTTGGGCTGGCCGAGGCCTGGCGGCGTTCGGGCGAGTCGGTGTAATGCCTGCTGGGTCAGCCGTCGGTGAAAATTGTAGATTTTATGTTTTCATCTACCCGATAATTAATTCTTTTTGGGCCTATTAGATTAATGCGTTTCATGCGGAAAAATAATGTGTTGTTCTTTTATTTATAGGGTATTCATCTTACCCTTTGACGGGCTGAAGAACCTTGATACTCCCTAGAGCCATGATTAATTCATTGGTACGCGTTGGGCTTGGAATACTGGTTGTTGTCGGGATAGCTGGAGGTGCGAAGGCTGATTATGTGACTCTCAATTATGATGGTAGCATCCCCAATAGCTCGACTTACCTGACGGGCATCAGAGCGGACAACTCCGGGGGCGTTTATATGACCGGGGTTTATACGCCGGGAGGCAGTAGCGGCACGCAGGGGCTGATTTACCGGGGGCCTGTCATGGGGGGCGGAACCTGGTGGATTCTCAACCAACCCGGTGCGACGACCACAAGTACGGCTCTTTACGGACCCAACACGCTGTCGAACGGAAATATCCGGGTGGCAGGCAGTTATAAAACGTCAGAGACAGGCGCCAGGGATTTGGGGCTTTTCTACGAAGGTCCGGCCGCCGGAGGGGGGACCTGGACAACGCTTACGCCCACGCACAGTGGTGAGACGACGCTCAACACCATTGCCCACAGCACGCACGGCGACTTGCTGGTGGGGAACTTTGATACGGACCTGGCCACGGGTCGCGCGTTTATTTATGACATTGTCAGCCAATCCTACCGCGAATTGACGAAAGCCGGGGTGGCCAGCATCACCGCATACGGAGTCTGGTACAACGGAGGAACGAGCTACACCATCGCAGGCGGCTACAGCGCTATCGGTAATGAAGGGCTTTCCGTTGGCTACCTGCTGGATTATGATATTGTCACAGGCGTGACGACCAACTGGACCGATTTCTACTACGACAACGCGCCCGGTGAAGACGTCATCACGCATTTCGATGGTATCACTGGAGATGGCAATGGTGGCTATAACCTGACCGGCGACTGGATCGCCGATGGCACTTCGGGTGCCTTCTATGCCCAGGTTTCTCGGGATGGGGAAGGAGGATTCGGGGAGGCTGACTGGCTGGACATCGCTTATCCTTCGGAGGAGGGGCTGGACGTCGATGCGACTTCGGGCAATTCGGTCTACGAGGATTATGTCATCGGGGTTTACACTGCCAATGGCGAGGGCTTGCCCAATGGATACGTCGTTCATGTTCCGGAGCCTGCGGTCTGGGCGCAGTTGGCTGGCGGCGCAGTCCTGCTTCTTCTCCTTGCTCGCAGGTGCCGCGGAGCGCGGGCCGGCTCGCGGGTGGCTTGAGCCTGCGAACCCGGTATTCAGCGTCGGTCGGGTACGGAATTCGGGATTTTCTTGGGTTGCCAGATTGGGATTTGATGGCTCAAAGTGAACAGATACGCAGCCGAACCGGCTGTTGAACCCTTTCGCCGCGAACGAGTCTAACCCACGATCCTTGGAACCAGAGCAGCCAGCCATTGAAGTCCTCGATTTAACGAAGAGCTACGGTCCGCGCAAAGCGATTGACCGCATCAGTTTCGAGGTGGCCCCCGGGCAAGTAGTCGGCTTTCTCGGCCCGAACGGGGCGGGCAAGAGCACGACCATGCGTATCCTGTGCGGGATCATGCCGGCCACTTCGGGCATTGTCCGGGTGTGCGGGATCCCTGTCGCCAGCCAGTCGGGCGAGGTGAAAAAGCACATCGGCTACATGCCCGAGTCCAACCCGCTGCCCGAGGACATGCGCGTGATCGAGTACCTGCGCTACCGCGCCCGGCTCAAAGAGATTCCGGCCCGCCGCATCCGCGACCGGGTGGAGGAGGCGATGGAGGTGTGCGAACTGCACCGCAAGCCCCGCCGCCGCCTGATCGGGACGCTCTCGAAGGGCTTTCGGCAGCGCGTGGGCATCGCCGACGCCATCCTGGCCGAGCCGGAGGTGATCGTGATGGACGAGCCCACCATCGGCCTGGACCCGCACCAGATCCTCAGCATCCGAAACCTGATCGACTCGCTGCGCGGGCGCATGACGGTTATTATTTCCAGCCACATCCTGCCCGAGATCGAGCTTTGCTGCGACCGGGTGATCATCATCAATCAGGGGCGGGTGGTGGCCAACGGAACCTCCCAGAGCTTGCGGGAGCGGTTCCTGCCCATGACCCGCTACCGTGTGCGCACGACGCTCCGGGCCGAGGGCATGGCGACACTCCTGCCGGCCGTCAGCCCCGAGCTGGCACTGGAAAGTTCCGCCCAGACCGAAGGCATGTGCGAGTACCTGATGGAGGCACCTTCGCATCTGGATTTGACTGAAGCCTTTATTGACGCGCTGCGCGCCCGCCAGGCCCGTATTCACGAGGTGGCCCGCCTGCAGCCGAACCTGGAGGACATCTTCATGTCCGCCACCAAACGCAGTTGGGACGAGAGTCTGCCCGAAGACAAAGCCGACGACACCCGGGAGAACGAAACGGACAAGACGCCCGCCCAGACCTGACCCTGCACCGATGCGACATTTTCTGACCCTTTTTTCCCACGAATTGCGCATGCTGCTGATCGCGCCCGCCACTTACGTGGCCTCGGTGCTGTTTCTGCTGCTGATGGGCCTGATCTACCTGCTGGTGCTCAATGAGGCGGGCACGCGGGAGGCCGACATGTCGCCCTCGGTGATGTTTTTCCAGGTCTTCTGGATTCCGGTCTTTTTCATGGTGCCGCTGCTGACCATGCGCTCCATCGCCGAGGAGCGCCGCCTGGGCACGCTGGAGACTCTGATGACGACCCCGGCCACGGCCTGGCAGGTGGTGCTGAGCAAGTTCCTGGGCGCGTATGTGTTCTACATGCTGCTGTGGGGGCTGACGATTGGCTTCCCCTTTATCGCCGCCTACGGGCTCAAAAGCACGGCGGACAAGGCCGTGGTGCTGGAGCTGGCTCCGATGCTCGGGGGGTACCTCTTTGTCGCCCTGAGCGGAGCGCTTTACATCGGGCTGGGGATTTTCGCCAGCAGCCTGACCCGCAGCCAGTTGGTGGCCGGGATGCTGTGTTTCAGCCTGCTCTTTATCATTATCATCAGCGGGCAACTCTTGCTGAGGCTGCCGATTCAGGAGTATTCGTGGATGTACTGGCTGGAGTCGCCGCTGGAGTATATCCGCTCGTTCAAGCACCTGGAGGACTTCAGCCGCGGGGTCATCGACACGCGGCCCTTTATCCTCTACCTCAGCAACACCGCCCTGCTGCTGGGCATCACCACGCTCGTCGTCGAATCCAAGGCCTGATATGTCCCGAATGGAAGAGTTCAGTTACGCGCGCTGGGTCCTGCGGATCAACCGGCTGGTGCAGATTATCTTGTTCGTCACGCTGGTGGGGGCGGTCAATTACATCGCTTCGCGCTCGTTCGAGCGTTACGACCTGACCAGCAACAACCGCTATTCGCTCTCGGCCGAGACCCTGGCCTATCTGGACCAGGTGCGCGAGCCAGTACGGATCATTGTGACTTCGCCGCCGGAGTCGGCTCCGCAGGAGATGCGGTTCATCTTCCGGCAGGTCAGCCGCCTGCTGCGCGAGTACGAGCTGGCCAGCAAGACCCACGGCGGCAGGCCCATGATCAACGTCGAGTACGTCAATGTTTACCGCCAGAGCGAGAAGGCGCAGGAGTTGGTTAACAAATTCGGGATCAGCCCGGACCAGGACAATGTCATCGTGGTCAGCAGCGGCGACCGCTACAAGCAGGTGCTCCCGTTGGATGTGTGGAAAACCGACCAGAACGGCGTCAGCGCTTTTCAGGGCGAGCAGGCCTTTACCTCGGCCATCCTCGACGTGACCAACCAAAACGCCAAGACCATTTACCACCTCACTGGCCACGGCGAGATGCGCCCGGACGACGTTGACCCGCTGCGCGGCTTCTCGCGGGCCTCGTACTACCTGCGTCAGCGCAATTTTTCCCAGAAGCCCCTCGATTTGATGGAAGTCCCCAAGGTGCCCGAAGACGCCGGGCTGGTCATCATCGCCGGTATCCAGACGCAACTCCTCCCGCCCGAGCAGGAGAAGCTGCGCCGCTACCTGACCGAGGACAACGGCCGTCTCGTCGTACTGCTGGAGCCGGGCAACCCGCATGGGTTGGACGATCTGTTTTACGACTGGGGCGTCATGTCCGACGACATGCTCGTGCTGGAGGCTTCGAACGAGTTTCTGGCTTCGGAAGGGGACTCGCTGGTGGGGAATTTCTCCGAGCACCCGATCACCAAGATCCTTCACGACAACCAGCTCAAGGTGCTGGTCGGGCTGAGCCGTCCGGTGCGGCAGGATCTCGGCGCACCGATTGACAACAGCCTGGAAATCACCCCGCTGATGGCTTCCTCGCCTCAGAGCTGGGCCGAGCGCGACTACCTGCGCAAGCCCATCCAGTACGACGAGGACACGGACCTCTCCGGCCCGGTCACGCTGGCCATGGTCTCGGAACGCTCGGCGGGGAACCGCTTTGGCCTGAACATCCCCGGCGGCAAGCTCGTGGTCTTCGGCAACTCCGGCCTGTTCAGTAACAACCGCTTCCCGGCGGCGGCCAACGAGACGCTCTTTCACAATCTCATCCACTGGATTCTCGACCAGGAGTCGCTGGTCAACATCGAGCCGCGCAAGCTGGAAAACTACAAGATCAGCCTGAGCCGTCAGGACCTGATCGATACCGGGCTCCGCCTCCTGATCCTTCCCGGTGGGGTCGCCCTGCTTGGCATTATGGTCACCTTCATTCGCCGTCGCTAAAACTTTACACCGCCCATGCGCCTGAAACTCACCATCATTCTGGTCATCCTCAATCTGGCGGCGTTCTACTGGATCTACGTCCTGGAGAAGCAGTCCGACCCGCGCGAGGCGTACATGCAGGAGACGGTCAACATCCTCTCCAACGCCTCCGGCGTGGACCAGATCCGCATCCAGGTCAAAACCGCCCAGAAGCAGGAGGAGCGCGTCATCGAGCGTACCCGCAGCGGCTGGGAGATCACCAGTCCCTACGTCTGGCCCGCCAATGACAACGCCATCCAGCGTATCCTGACCCAGTTGCAGTTCCTGGAAAAGGAGGTCTCCATCCCGCTGTCCGAGATCCGGCACAGCGGGCAGAGCCTGGCTGACTTCGGGCTGGAAGACCCGTCCATCATCCTCAGCTACCGGATGGGGGGCAAGGAGGTTGCGCTCAAGATCGGTGCGCCCACCCAGCTCGGCAAGCGCGTCTATCTGCTCCCGCCCGACGGGGACGCCGTGCTCGTCGTCAGCGACGAGTTGCTCAAGGCCATCACTATCGGCCTGGCCGACCTGCGCAGCGACCGGGTCTTTGACATCCCGCTTTTCGAGGTGCGCTCACTCACCATCGAACAGGGCGACCAGCGCTACCGCTTCGAGGAGAGCGGGGACAACTGGTGGCTGGAGTCGCCCATCCGCGTCCGCGCCGACAACGCCAAGGTGGACGCCGCTCTGGGCCAGTTGACCGCCCTGCGCAGCATCCACATCGTGCGCGATCTGCCCGGTGGCGAGAACGCCGTCTTTGCCGAGCCGTACATGCGCATCACCCTTGGGGGCAACAACCGCCGTCGTACTCTGCTGGTGGGTGCTCCAGTGCCGGAAGTGCTCCCCGGCGAGGAGCCCCAGCGCTACGCCCGCCTGGAGAACGACCGCGCCTCGGGCACGGTCTTCACGGTGGAGCAGAAGCCGCTCGAACGCCTCAGCAACTCCGCCGACCGCCTGCGCCAGCGGCAGTTTTTCGTGTTCGACCCCTCGCAGGTCAACGCCATCGAGATCACCGAGAACGAAAAGAGCCTGACCCTCCAGAAGCTCGAAAAACGCCAGGCTGACGAAAAGGAAAGCTGGCAGATTTTTCGCAAGGAGCCGGGCGGCAAGATCGTCACTCAGCCCGCCGACGCGGAGATTATCGGGCAGTTGCTAATTTCGCTGCGCACGCTCAATGCCACCGCCTTTGCCTCCGACGCTCCCTCGGGGCAGGATCTGGAGCAGTGGGGGCTGGCCGGGCCGAAAACTGTCCGCGTCACCCTGCGCGGGGCCAGCGAGCAGACGCTCCTGCTCGGGACCGATAAGCAGAGCGACGGCCTCTACGCCAAGCTCTCCGGCGAGCCTTTTGTTTACAAGGTCGGGAGCCTGATCCTTAACCAGATCAACTCCGAGCCGCTGACTTACCGCAGCCGCGTGCTCGACCAGAGCATGGCCGGGGCCCGGGTGGTGGGGCTCACCCTGACCGACCTGGACGGCGACAAGGAACTGCTCGCGGCCAAGCTCGACACGCAGAAGGAAACCTGGAGCACCCACTGGGCCTCGCTGCCGGAGAAGGAGCGCGAAGCCGCGCTCGACCTCGTGGACGAACTGGAAAACTTCCGGGTCGGCTCCTACGCGGACAAGCCCTTTGGCGACTGGCCTGCCGGGACTTGGCGCTACCGCCTGACGGTGGACTACTTCCTGCCCGGCAGCCAGGCTGGAGCCACCACCCAGCGTGAGTTCGATTTCGGTCCGCGCCTGAGCGCCAACAAGCAGCTTGCCGGTTTCCCGGCCAACGGGCTGGCCTTCTACCTGACGCAGGAGATGATCGACGCGCTCTTCCCGTTGACTTTCGAGCAGGACGCGCCCGTCCTTCCGGATACACCGAAGGGCATCGAGCAGGCCGAGCCGCTGCCGCTCCCGCTGCCCGAGGCTGCCGGAGAGAAGCCGGCTCCTTCTCCGCCTGCCGCGCCCGCCGCCACGCCTGACAAGCAGGCCCCCTGACGCCGCTTAAGCCCGATCCTCATGAGCGCGCGGAGCCAGCATCCGGTCCGACCCTGGTGGAAACACCTGCTGGGGTGGATCCATGTCTTGTTCAACCTGGGGCTGCTGGCAGCCTTGTTCGCGCAGGGCGCGCTTATTTACCTGCTCTGGGAAGACGGGGAGCTGCCCATCCCGGGCTTTGTTACCGACAAAGTGGAGCAGGCACTGGCCGAGCAGGGCTATGAGGTGGAGATCGCCAGCATGAAGCTCGACCTGCGGGGTATCCTCCTGTTGCGCAAGATCGAGGTGCGGCTCCCCGGCTATCACGAGCCGATTGCCGAGGCCGACCTGGTCCTGATCGAATTCCCCCCCTGGGCGGTGTTCGAGCGGCATTTCCTGCCCGACGAGGTCTGGCTCTCCCGCTGCAACCTGTTTTGCCCGACCGTGCTTTCCCCGACCGGGGCCCGCGAGCAGGTGGCACAGGATATTTTTACCGAAGTCGCCATCCGCAACAAGCGTCTCGACCTGGACCGGCTCATTTTGCGCCTGCGCGGGCTCGATATCCGGGCCGACGGTTCGCTGCCCGTGGCCCGGATTGAGAAAATGATGGAGTCGGACGAGGCAGTGACCCCTGAGGAGCGTGATCGCCGCACGGCGGCCGCCTATGCGGCTTTTTGCCGGGAAGTGCTCAAGGCAAACGCCTGGGTGGAGCGCTTCACTGATCCGCGCGTGCAGGTGCGTTTCGAGCCCGCGCCCGACGGTCAGGATGTCCGGCTGGCAGTCGATTTTCAGGCCGAGGATTTCAATCTGGGGCAGGGGATCGACGGGGGGCGGATGACGGCTCAGGCCGAAGCTACCGGGCTGGACGCGGACTCGTTCCGGCTCCGCAAGGCATACGCCCGGATGCGTAACATGGCCTGGGAGGGCAAGGCGAAGGCCGGGGCCGTCCAATTGCAGGCTATCATCCCGAAACCGGGGCTCCATGCGCTGCCGCAGGCCTGTGAGCTGGCTGCCATCAATGTCGAGGCGGTCAACCTGAAGGTCGATACCGTGACCGGGAGCGCGGATTTTGCGCGTTCGCCGCTGGTTGAGGCCTCGCTTCACCTGCTGACTGGCGAGGACCTGCACTGGCTCCATGTCGATGGCCGGGTCGATATGCAGAAGGAGACGGCGGACCTGGCCGTGCGGGCCTGGTGGGATCCGATGGATTTGCTCAAGATCAGCTTTCTCGAAGGTAAGTTCGAGCATCCGCCGGACCTGGATTGCAGCAAGCGCCCGCGCTGGAGCGGTAACGTCCGGCTGGACGAGGGGTTCCGGTTCGCCTCGGCCGAGGTGGAACTGGACTTTGGCCGGACACGCTACGAAAAGCTTGAGCTGACCTCCGCTTTCGCCCGGGCGAGGGTCACCCCCAGCCAGCTTGACGTCTATCAGGCGGTTCTTTCGACTCCCCGCTACACCGTCGAAGGCTCCTATAGCGAGAATTTTGATACCAAGGGCTACCGCTTTCTGCTGGAGGGCAACGTTGATCCGATGGAGATTTCCTTCCTGATTGACGCGGACTGGTGGGAGCCGCTGTGGAAGGACTTCGACTTCCACGGGACGCTTCCCTACTCGAACATCGACATTCAGGGCTTTTACGGGCGCGGGGACGAGGGGAAGACCTTTTTCGGCTATAACAAGCTGGTGGACCTCACGTATCAGGGGGTCGATGTGGATACCTTTACCGCCATGCTCTGGCGCGAGCCGATCAGGATTATCCTGTATGACATGCAGGGGAAAAACCGGGAGGGAGCCTTTAATGCTGCCCTCCAGTTCTGCTACTCGCCTGATGACGGGGATCAGCGTACCTCGCTCGGCTTTGCCGCCGCCAGCACGCTTCCGCTCACGCAGGGGGCCGGCCTGGCGGGAAAAGAAGCACTTGGCTACGTCAAGGACTTCCAGACGACCAGCCCCCCGCAGGTCCAGGTCAACGGCCTGACTGTCGATGGCAAGGACGGCAGGGAGGACCAGTTGTACCTGAAAATCATTGCCCGGATGGACACGCAGACGATTTACGACGGCTTTGTCTTTGACCATCTGGCGTTCCGGGGCTTCCTCAAGCCCGGTTTGCTCCAACTGCGCGGGATGACCTTCGGCATGGCCGGGGGGAAGGGGACCGGCCAGGCGGATGTGAAGCTGGCTGAGGCAGACGGAGCGGACGAGATGGCACTGGGAGTGTCCCTGAAGGGAGCCTCCTATGAGCAGTTGCAGGACGCTATCCCCTTTCTGGGCGAGGACGAGAAAGACGCTCCGGCTCCGGCCCCTGCGCCGGTCCAGCCCCCCCCGCCGCCCGTCAGCAAGGGCAAGAAGGAGGAATTGGCCAAAATCGACTTCGATCTGAACGCCCAGGGCAAAACCGGGGACGTGACCAGCTTCCGCGGTCATGGGAACATCGGCGTTCGCGACGCCGTGCTGGGGCAGATTCACCTCTTCGGCGGTTTCTCCCGTGCCATCCAGGCCGTCGGGCTCAACCTGGGAACGGTTGACTTCACCAAGGGGCAGGCTCCGTTCGTGGTCGGCAAGGGCTACGCGCACTTCTCGAAGGTCGAAATCTCCGGCCCCACCGCCCGCATCGACGCCAATGGCAACATCAACCTCGACACCAACGAGCTGGACTTTTTCCTCTCACTCTACCCGTTGGGCGGGATCGATGTGCCGGTGATTTCCCAGATATTCTCCGCCATCAATCCACTCACCGACGTGGTGGAGGCGCAGCTCCAGGGGACGTTTTCGAAGCCCCGCTGGAAGGTCGATTTTCGCCCCATCGGCATCTTTACCGGCCAGAAACAGGTGCAGAACCCCACCGGGCAGACCCCGCTGACTTCGGACCAGAGCGGCCTTTTTAACGTGCTCGAAGAAGTTCCCGAAGAAGTTCCCAAGCTTGGCGGGGCAGGCAATTGAGGTGTTTTTTGTGTCTTTTTGTGGTCCGTGGCAGACCCTGCCGCGCCCCCGTAGTGCCGGTTTAGCGGCTTCGCGGCACGCGTCAGGCGTGATTTGCGCTTTTTCTCCTCCGGAAAATGAAAAAAACGTGTGACAACAAAACGTTGCCCGCCGGGGAAAAATTCTCCTAGTCTGTGGGCTTTCATCCTCCCGTACCGGTTTGCACCCGGTTGCGGCACGCACTTTTTGGACCCAAAAAACCTTTTGCCGATATGGATCTCAAGGAAATCAAACATATCATCGACCTGATGAAGCGCTCGGACCTGACCGAGTTTGAAATCGAGGAAAAGGACCTGAAGCTTCGCATCTGCCGCGAGTCGCAGAAGCCTGTCATGTACGCGCCCGCCCCGGCTCCCGTGGCTGCGCCCGCCGCACCTGCGGCGGCTCCGGCCCCGACGGTCTCCGTCGGCCCGGCCAAGCCGAAGGAAGAGCCCGGCACCCAGTTTATCAAGTCGCCCATGGTGGGAACTTTCTACCGCGCACCCGGTCCGGATAGCTCGGCCTTCGTCGAGGTCGGCGCCGAGGTCAAGGCTGACTCCGTGGTCTGCATCATCGAGGCCATGAAGGTCATGAACGAGATCCACGCTGAGGCCAAGGGCAAGATACTCGAAATCCTGGTCGAGAACGGCCAGTCCGTCGAGTACGGCCAGCCACTGTTCAAAATCAAGGCTTCCTGAGCTTCTTCCGCCCAATGTTCATCCTGCAGCCGCGCCGTCTCCCGGCGCGACCGCCCGAGCACCCATGATTAAGAAAATCCTTATTGCCAACCGTGGCGAAATCGCCCTGCGCATCGTGCGCGCCTGCCGCGAACTGGGCGTCAAGACCCTCGCCGTCTATTCCGAGGCCGACGAGCAGTCCCTGCACGTGCAACTGGCTGACGAGGCCATTTGCATCGGCCCGGCGGCGTCCTCCGAGAGCTACCTCAAGGCCGACCGCATCATCAGCGCGGCCGAGATCGCCGATGTGGACGCGATTCACCCCGGATTCGGCTTTCTGTCGGAAAACGCGGAGTTCGCCGAGCAGTGCGAGAGCTGCAACATCAAGTTTATCGGGCCGAACTCCTCCACCATTCGCCTGATGGGCGACAAGGCGATGGCCAAGTCTGTGGCCAAAAAAGCCAAGGCTCCGGTTATCCCCGGCAGTGACGGCCCCGTGGACTCCGAGACCGAGGCGCTCAAGCTGGCCAAGCAGATCGGCTTCCCCGTCATCATCAAGGCCGTGGCCGGCGGCGGTGGCAAAGGCATGCGCCTGGCCCACAATGCCGTGGCCTTTGCCCGCGAGTTTGAAATGGCCCGCAACGAGGCGCTTAAGGCCTTCGGTAACGGTTCGGTCTATGTGGAGAAGTTCATCGAGAACCCGCGCCACATCGAATTCCAGCTCCTGGCCGACGAGCACGGCAAGGTCATCCACCTGGGAGAGCGTGACTGCTCCGTGCAGCGCCGCTACCAAAAAGTGGTCGAAGAGGCCCCGTCGCCCTTCGTCGATGAGAAGCTGCGGGCAAAAATGGGTAAGGCCGCTGTCGCTATCGCTGAAGCTTGCGGCTACCAGAATGCCGGGACCGTCGAGTTCCTCGTCGATAAAAACGGCGACTTCTATTTCATCGAGATGAACACCCGGATCCAGGTGGAGCACGGCGTGACCGAAGAGGTCACCGGCTACGATCTGGTCAAGCGTCAGATCGCCATCGCCGCCGGGGAAAAGCTCGACCTGGACCAGAAGGACGTGCGCTTCATCCGCCACGCCATCGAGTGCCGCATCAACGCCGAAGACCCGGCCCGCAACTTCGCTCCGTGCCCCGGCCAGATCGACCTTTACTACCCGCCCGGCGGCCACGGTGTGCGTATCGACTCGCACATCTACGGCGGCTACGTCGTGCCCCCGTACTACGACAGCATGATCTCGAAGGTCATCTCCTACGGGCAGAGCCGTGAGATCGCCATTGACCGTATGTACCGCGCCCTCAACGAATACATCATCCGCGGCATCCGCACCTCGATCCCCTTCTGCGCCGCCATCATGAAAGACCCGGTCTTCCGTTCCGGCGAGGCCACCACGAAATTCGTGGGCGACTTCATGGAGCGCACGCCAAAGGACCTTTTCGCCCCCTCCGACGATCTCTAAGGCCTCCCGAGGAGGTGCCAATTTTTGCTTTGCCGAGCACTTGAAAGCCATCAATAGTCTTCCCGGCGCTTGCGCATAGCTTCTCCATTTCTGATCTAATCCTTAACCGAAACCGTACCATGCCACCTAAACAACCGTCCCTGCCCGCTGACGAACCGGATCCCAACTCCATTCCTGTCCCGCTCGAAGCGACGGAAAACTCCGACGAGATCCACATCAACATCCCGGTCGTGGCCAACATCGTCAAGATGGCTGCGCTCCAGGTGGACGGTGTGTACTCCGTGGGAGGCACCTTTGCCGACGGCCTGTGGGAAACTCTCGGTGCCAAGAAAATGGACCGTGGCGTGGAGGTTCGCGAGGACGAGGCGGAGAACTACCTGATCCAAATCCACGTGGAGATGCGCTTCGGCGTGAGCATCGCCAGCACGGCCAAGGTCGTCCAGCAGGCGATCCGCGATCAGGTCGAGGCCATGACCAGCAAGGGCGTGGCCAAGGTGGAAGTTTTTGTTGACGGTGTGCGCATGGAGCAACCCGAGTCGGCCCGACCAAAGACCGACCACTGGGACCATCCCCACACCGACTAACCTCACCCCTGACATATGCTCGGCAAGCTGGAGAGTTTTTATCAGACGCAGATCGAGCCTTATCTGCACGACCGTGTGCTCGTCGTCTGCACGGCCATCGTCCTGCTGATTGTGTTGCTGGGCTTTTGCGCCCTGCGCCGCCGTCGTGGATCGATCCGCGTTTTTAAGACGACTTCGGGCCGGGTCGAGGTGACGCGCAGCGCCATCCGTGACCTCGTGCTCAACGCCTGCCACTACGTCCACACCCCGCGCAAGCCGAAGGTGCGGATCAAGGCCGGACGCGGACGGCTCTACATTTACATCGGCCTGCGCCTGAACGAGGACCAGCGGCTGAATGAAGTTGCCAGCCAATTGCAGATGCGGATCGAGGACATCCTCCAGAATACGCTCAACCTCGACCGTCGCAGTGTGCGCATCGACGTGGGCCTGAAGGGGATTCGCCGCGTCAAGCCTTCTGCGGCCGGGGAATCTGCCTCCGAGGAGGCCTTGGTGCCGGTTCCGGCGGTCGATCCGGTTCGCACTGGCGAGTCGCGGGTGATTGTGGCCGAAGACGACAACGAGGACGCCCTCGTGGACGACGATACCGCCTCGAAACCCAAACGCGGGTTCTTTGGCTTTGGCCGTAAAAAGTCGGCGGAAACTGAAGTCGCCGCTCAGGAGGACGCCGGTTACGATCCCGATGCCGATCCATTCGCCCCGAGCCGGGATGACGATGAGACCAAAAAGGCCTGAGCCCTGCGAGGCCGGGTTTAAGTCATTTATCGATGGGGGCGGATTTGCACGCGGCGGTTTTTTACGCCATTCTCGACACCGGCTATGTGCCGCGTGAAAACCTGGTCGCCAAGTGCCGTGCGCTGCTGGCGGGGGGGGCGGATATTATCCAGCTCCGCGCCAAGCGCGAAAGCACCTCCGAGCGTATCGGGATTCTGGATACGCTGGTCCCGCTTTTTGAGGGGACGGAGGTGCCGCTCATTGTGAACGACGACATCGAGGCCGCGCTGCGTTTTCCCGGTCTGGGGCTCCACGTCGGCCAGGACGACATGTCGCCGGGCGAAGCCCGCGCACGCCTCGGCCCGGGCCGTGTGCTCGGACTCTCCACGCACTCGCCAGAGCAGGCTGCCGGGGCGCTTGCCCACTCCGACGCGCTGGATTACTTTGCCGTGGGGCCGGTCTTTGCCACTCCGACGAAACCGGATTACACGCCGGTCGGGTTGGAATTAGTCCGTCACGTGGCGGAGATGGAGCCGGAACTGCCGTGGTTTGCCATCGGCGGGATCAAGCGCCACAATCTCTCCCAGGTGCTCGCCGCCGGAGCCCGCCGGGTGGTGGCGGTATCGGATGTCCTGTGCGCAGAGGATTCCAGTGTAGTGATTGCCGAATACAAGACGGCTTGCCGCAGTTGAGTCCGGTTTCTGCTCTAAACTACTTCGAGTAACAAGGGTGGCGCGCAGCCTCGGAAGGTAATTTTAAACAGCCCCTACAGAAACAGGCACAGATCGGCCCATTCGCCGTCGATACGCGAGTCGGCGCGGCAGGTGATTCCGGCCTCGGTGGCGGCGAAGTTGAAATGCTCGCGCACCTCATCGAGTTCGCGGGAAAGAATGCCGCTGAGGGCCAGTGTGCCGTGCGGGGCCATGGCGGCAAAAAGTCCAGCTGCGTGGATTTTCAGGATGTCGGCCTGAATGTTGGCCATCATGAAATCTGCCTGGCGGCCTTCGAGTCCAGACTCGATCCCGGCCTCGGCGAAGCTCACCGCTTCGGGCGCGATGCCGTTGGTCAGGGTGTTTTCGCGGCTGACGCGGATGGCCTCGGGGTCCTGGTCGAAGCCGTAAACGCTCTTCGCCCCCAGCAGGACGGCGGACAGGGCGAGGATGCCCGAGCCGCAACCGGCGTCGATGATGCGCTGCTGCGCGTAGGCGTCGCCCCGGGTCTGCGCGAAGTCCATCAGTCGGCGGGCCATCAGTCGCGTGGTCTCGTGGCTGCCGGTGCCGAAGGCCATGCCGGCGTCCAGGTAGAGGGCGACGTGCCCCTCAGGGACGACATAGCTTTCGCGTTCCCAGGCCGGGACCCAGTGCAGGCGTCCGTTTGACCACGGTTTTAGGAATTCCTTGTACGCCTCCTGCCATTCGCGGTCCTCGATCTGCTCTCCGGCAAAATACGCGGGCAGCGCCGGAAAGGTGATCCGCAGCGCGGCCAGCCCCTCGTCGGCCTCGGCTTCGGACTCGAAAAAGCCCTTGAGAAAGAGCGGGCCGTTGGGGGCAAATTCGATGCCCCAGGAGAGCAGGCCTTCTTCGCAGAAGTGGGCTTCGAGGGCGTCGGCCAGTTCGGCCGGGATTTCAGCTTTGAGGATGAACATGGTGTGGTGCGAGAAAAAGCAGGTCAGTGGCCGGGTGCGGCGGACGTGTATTATTTGATCTTAATGGCGGAGCATGAGCTCGTCGGCGAGACGGCGGATGGTGGCCGGAAGCAGGCGATGCTCGGCGGCGTGGACGCGGGCTTCGACCTCGTCGAGTGTATCGCCCTTGGCGATGGGGACGCGCTCCTGGCCGAGGACTTCCCCGGCGTCGATCTCGGGCGTGACCCAGTGGACGGTACAGCCGGTTTCCGCATCACCGGCTTCCATAGCGCGCTGAATGGAGTGCAGGCCGGGGTACTTGGGCAGGAGGCTGGGGTGGAGGTTGATGATGCGCCCCTTGAAGGCCTCGATGAAAGGCGGCTTGATCACACGCATGAACCCGGCCAGCACGATGAAGTCCGGCTGGAGCCGCTGGATGGTCTCGATCCAGTGGGTTTCCGCCTCGCCTTCGAGCTTGGTCTTGAACTTGCCCGGATGCAGGTAAAACGCCGGTACGTCGAAGCGCGGGCCGAGCTTGAGCATGAGCGCGTCGGGCTGGTCGCAGAAGAGCCCGACGACCTGGGCGAGGCCGAGTTGCCCGGCCTCCTGCGCGTTGAGAATGGCCTCGGCGTTGCTGCCGCGGCCCGAACCAAGTATGACGATGCGTACCATGCGAAAATGGCTGATTGTTAATTGTTAATCGTTAAAACAGGCTCCCAGGTTGCCAGGTGATTGTTGGACGAAAAGCTTTTCATCTGTCGTCAACCATTTAGCAATCAGCCATTTAACCATTCTTTCAAAAAGTGTCGGCGGCGGCGCGGATTTTCGCGATGAGCGAAGTCGTGCTGTAGCCCTGAAGAAAGGGCAGGAAGCGGATTTCGGCCCCGCAGGCGTCGAGAGCGGCGTGTTCCTCGGGGTTGAGACTGCCGAGGTTGTAGTCCCCGGCCTTGACGTAGAGGTCGGGCCGCAGGGCCTCGATTTCGCGGGTCAGGCGCGGGGTGTGAAAGATGACCAGTGTATCAATGAAGGGCAGGCTGCCCATCAGGTAGGCGCGTTCCTGCTCGCTCTGGACGGGGCGGGTCGGCCCCTTGAGGGCTTGGACGCTGGCGTCGCCGTTGAGGGCGACGTAGAGCCGGTCGCCCTGTTTGGCGGCTTCCTTGAGGAAATACAGGTGCCCGGTGTGCAGCAGGTCGAAGCAACCGTTGGTCAGGACAACCTTTTCCCCGGCCTGGCGGGCAGCTTCGCGGCGGCGGGCGGCTTCGTCGAGGCTGAGCAGTTTCGGGATGTCGAGTGGGAGCGCCATATGGGAACGCGCATCTTCCCGTCGAGCCCGCGCCGGGTCAAGCTCAAGGCAGTTGCCCGCGAAATCACCCGTCAGAGTGGGTACTTCGGGCAGACCGTTGTATTCGCAAGAGCGGAAAGTAAGTAAAGTAAGCGAACATGCGGCTATCTCTTTCCTGCCTTTCCGGCCTTCCTGTTAAAATTTTGAAAGGTATTGAGGTGGTGAAAACCGCCCTTACTCAAACCACTTTTTGGCCTTCTCGAAGAAACTCTCGCTTACGGGCTGGTCGGCGTCTCCGCAGGCGGCGGCGAACTCCTCCAGCTTGGCCCGCTGGTCGCTGTTGAGCTTTTTCGGAACTTCGATTTCGACTTGGATGAGCTGGTCGCCGTGGTGGCCGCCGCGCAGGGTGGGCATGCCCTTGCCGCGCAGGCGGAAGGTGGTGCCGCTCTGGGTCCCGGCGGGGATTTTCAGCGAAGCCCGGCCCTTGAGGGTGGGGACTTCGATGGTGCCGCCGAGCGCGGCCAGCGTGAACTTGATCGGGATCAGGCAGTAAAGGTCGTTCTCGTGGCGCTCGAAGACCTCGTGCTCCTTGACATGGATGATGACGTAAAGGTCGCCGGCGGGAGCGCCGTTGGGGCCGGCCTCGCCGCTGCCGCCGGAGCGCAGGCGCGAGCCGCTGTCAACCCCGGCCGGGATCTTGACCTTGAGCGTGTGGGTCTCGTCCACCACGCCGTGGCCGGAGCACTTGGAGCAGGGCTTTTCGATGACCTTGCCGCGGCCCTGGCAGGTCGGGCAGTGCTGGCGGACCTGGAAAAAGCCCCGCGAGCTGATGACCTGGCCCGCGCCGCCACAGGTCGGGCAGACGCGTTCCCCGCTGCCGGGCTCGGCTCCGGAGCCGGAGCACTTGTCGCAGGCGGCCTGGCGGCGGTATTTTATCGTTTTCTCAACGCCTTCGGCCGCTTCCTCCAGCGAAATCTCCAGGTCATAGCGCAGGTCGTTTCCGCGCTGGGGGCCGCGTCTTCCGCCACCCCCGAAAAATTCCTCGAAGATGCCGCCTCCGCCCCCGCCTCCGCCGAAGACCTCGCGGAAGACGTCGAAGGGGTCGTGGAAGCCGCCCGCTCCGGCGCGACCGGCTCCCTGCTCGAAAGCGGCGTGACCGTAGCGGTCGTAGGCGGCGCGCTTGTCGGGGTTGCTGAGTACTTCGTAGGCGTGGCCGATTTCCTTAAAAGTGGCCTCGGCTTTGGCGTCACCCGGATTTTTGTCCGGGTGGTACTTCATGGCCAGCTTGCGGTAGGCCTTTTTAATGTCCTGCTCGGAGGCGTCCCGGCTGATGCCGAGCTGCTCGTAGTAGTCTTTTTGCGCCATGCTGGGAAGGGCCTAGCTTGCGGCGGGGCCGGAAGAAACCACGACCGAAGCCGGTCGCAGCAGGCGTTGATTGAGCTGGTAGCCTGCGCGCACGGCGGTGATGACCTGGTGGTCGCCGATTTCGTCGCTGGACTGCTGGGAGACGGCCTCGTGCAGGTTGTGGTCGAAGTCGTCGCCGGGGGCCGGTTCGATGACCTCCAGGCCGTGATCGGCGAGGATCTGGCGCAGTTGTGCGGCCACGGCCTCGAAGCCCTTGGAGACGACGGCGGCTTCGGGATGGTTGGCGGCGGCGGCCAGGCCGAGCCGGAAATTGTCAAGCGCGGGCAGTATCTCCTCAATCAGCCCGGCGTTGGCGAGGAGGCGGGACTCTTCGCGTTCGCGGGCGGCGCGGCGGCGGAAGTTGTCCAGGTCGGCCATGGCACGCAGGTAGCGGTCCTCGTAGTCCTTGGCCTTGGCCTGTGCCTTGTCCAGCTCTTCGAGCAATTGGGCCGTTTCCGAGGAAGCCTCCTCAGGAGCGACCGATTCTTCCGGGGTCTGGGCGGCCTGTTCGTCGGCGATGGCCGCTTCCGGTTCGTTGTTTTCGGGTTTCTCCTTCATAGACATGTTGGTAAGAGGCAAAACCATTGCCCAATCCCGGCGAGATTCAAGGGATTTTTTTCACCGACCTTTCAGACTGAGGCTAATGATAACTGATAAATCCCCCGCTCAGGGTTTCTGGGGGCGGAGGCTTTCGACGGCGCGGTCGCGGAGGGTCTGGCCGATTTCGTCGGTGAGGCCGTCGATCTGGTCGGGGAGGAGGCCGGGGACCGCGGGCTCGATGTCAGCGAAGCACTGGACCGGGAGCGCGGCGAAGAGCGCCTGGAAAAACGCCGTGTCCAGGCCGGGAAGGTTGCGGGCGCGCAGTTCGCGTTCGACCTCGGGGAATACGTCGGTACTGCGGCTGATGTTGGAAAAATTGCCCTCGTAGCCGATTTTGTAACGGGTGATGTCGGGGCGACGGAAGCTGTGGTCCTCGATGATGACCTCGTTGATGGTCAGACGGAAGCTCTCCAGTCGGGGGGCGTCGGACGCGGGGACGGCAACGGCGGCGGGCTGGAAGTCCACCGCGTCGATAAAGGCCGCGATATTGCTGGGGCCGCGTTCGGGGATGACGATGGTGAGCGAGTCGATGTCGAGCGAGACGGCGCTGGCCCGGAAGTCCTGGCTGGCGACGTCGGCCAGCGGCAGCTTGACCGCCAGCCCCCGGATGCGCAGGAAGCTCTCCTCGGGGAAGCCGGGCGGGTTTTGTATGACGATGTCCTCGAAGACCAGTTGCTGGGAGAAAAGTTCGAGGTTGGCGTCGTCGATCTGCACGTCGAAGCCGCTGCTCTGCTCCATCCACCCGGCCACGAACTTCGGGGTCCACGCTTCGGCCACCCAAAACAGCACGATCAGCGCGATGACGAGCAGCACCAGCAGCCCACCCAGCAGACTGGCCAGACAGCCGAAGGGCTTGAGAAGCAGTTTTAACATGCGTGAGAGAGAGGGTTATATTGCGAGGATGCGCGCTCGGCAGCGGCTTGGTCGGGCAAAGGCGTGGGATGAGAAATGGAAAAGACGACAAGAGCGGTAAAAACTGCGGTCAGCAGTACGATCGCCAGCAGGATGATGACCACAGCGTAGAAGAGGGGGGACCTGCGGGATACTATCGGCATCGCTTGATGTTCCTGATGTGAAATTGGGGTTATTTTTCACACCAGCGGCGGAGAACACAAAGTTTTTAGCTTATTCCAAGACTCACCTGGGGCGCAGCCCGGTCACCCGCCGAAGCCGTCCGTGACGAGGACGGTGGAGGGGGTGGTGGCGGTGAAGGTGAAGCTCTCGGCGTAGGGCAGGAGGGCGTTGGTGCCGCGGGGAAGGACGGTGCCGTCGGCCTCGCGCAGGGAGCCGTCCACCACACCGATCAGGCGCGGTTGCTCATTGGCCGCAAACTCCAGCGTCTCGCCCGGCTCCAGGGTGTGGCGGGTGAGGTTGAACAGTTCGGACTCGGCGATGCGCTGAGTCTTGCCCTCGGGGCGCAGGAGGTCCGGCTCAAAGTCGTTGAACTCGATGCACTTGAGCGACTCCTCGATGTGGAGCTGGCGCGGCTTGCCGTCCAGTCCGACCCGGCCCCAGTCATAGACGCGGTAGGTGGTGTCGGAGTTTTGCTGGATCTCCAAAATCAGGCAACCGGCGTCGAGGGCGTGGAGGCGTCCGCTGCGCACGAACATCGACTCGCCCTTTTTCGCCGGGATGCGGTGGACGAGGGGTTCGAGGCGGTTTTCGCGCAGGGCGGTCTCGAATTGCTCGCGGGTGACGCCGTTTTTCAGGCCGATGAGCATGGCCCCGTGTGGTTCGGCTTCGGCCACGTACCAGTTTTCGGTCTTGGGCTCGCCGCCGAGGCTGGGGGCGATGTCCGCCGGGGGGTGGACCTGGAGGCTCAGCCGATCCTGGCAGTCCAGCCACTTGACGAGGATGGGAAAGGGCGTGGACGGGGCGTAGCCCGGTCCCATGACGGTGGATGCGCTGGTTTCGAGAAGCTGGCGGAGGGTTTTTCCCGCCATCGGGCCTTCAGCCACGACGGACTGGGCCTCGGGCCGGTCCACGATCTCCCAGCTTTCGCCGATGGGGGCGGAGCCGGGCAGCTCGCGTCCGAGCTTGTCATGGAGGCCGCGTCCGCCCCAGACGCGTTCCTGATAGAGAGGCTTGAAAAGATACATACGCATAACAGCCAGCACAAATAAACTGCCGCCGGGCAACGGTCAACAGGGCATATTCCCAAAGTCAGGCGTAGGTGGTTGGTGGGCTCAGGTCGGCGGGCTGGGGGGCGTCACGGGTCGGGGCTGGGGGGATGCCCTTTGTCCGCCTACGGCCTGAGGGGCGCGCGGGTGATGAAAACTCCGGGCTCCGGGGTTCGGACTTGTTTTTGAACGTAGCCGGGCTAGGATGGTCTTTTTGGAAAATGGGCCTCTTCTCGAAAAAGCCTGCCACCGCGCAGGAGAAAACCTCTTTCGCCCCGCGCAAACCCCAGTCGAAGCCTTTCTGGGCGCTGGCGGTGCTGGCGCTTAGTGTGATTTATCTGGTCGCTCTGCTGGACTTCAATCCGAGCCAGTCGGCGCACCTGCATGCCGGGGCGCAGCCAGACCCGAACCTGACCGGCAAGATCGGGGCGGAACTGGCCTACCTGACGTTCAGCATTTTCGGGATCGTTTCGTGGCTGATCCCGCTGCTGCTGTTCTGGATCAGCTACCTGCTGCTGTTCCGGCAGGCCCACCGGGTGCGCCTGCGGCTGGTGATCGCGGCCGTGTTTTTCCTCGTTTCGCTGACCGGGTTGTTCACGCTGGCGGACGAGAAGGTTTTTGACAACCCGCGTCCCGGCTCGGCCGAGTGGAGCAATGAGCAAGCCGCCGGGGTGCAGGTCATTACCGCCGGGCAGGAGTTGCCGGAGCGGCGCTTCTACTTCAATGGCCTGGGCGGACGGCTGGGGCTGCTCGTGCTCAACCAGAAGGTCATCACCTACGCCGGGTATTTCGGGGCGAGCCTGTTGATCTTTCTCGCCTTCGTGGTCAGCTCGACTTTCCTTTTTACGGATAATATCCACCAGACCCTGGAGCGGCTGGAGCAGAAGCGGAAGGCCCGCAAGGAGCGTCTGGCCGAGCTGAAAGCGGCCCGCAAGGCCGCCCCGCCTGAGCGTTCGCTGGAGGGCGTTTTCCCGAAAAAAGGCGCCCCGCCGAAGAAGGAAGTCCGCAAGCCCTCGCTGCGTCCCGAGGAGGACGTGGTCGTCACCGCCGACGAACCGGCGGCTCCGGAAGTACCCGTCAGCGAAGAGCCCGCCGCCGTGCCGGCGGCGGAGGATTCCCGTCCCCGCAAGGGAGCGGCCATCTTTACCCTGCCGCGCAAGCGGGAAGCGGAGGAAAAGGCCGAGGAAGCCCCGAAGCGTCCGCTCAAGGTGACATCGCCGGGGCTGAAGATCATTGACAGCGAAGTGACCGAAAAGGCCCGCATCGCCCGTCCCGACAAGAAGGGCAACCACACCTTCCCGAGTATCGACCTGCTCAGCGACCCGGTTGCGCCGGGCGAGAACTTCGCTTCCCCCGAGGAACACCAGGAGCGTGCCCGCGACATTGCCCGGATTCTGGACGAGTTCAACGTCAAGGTCGAACCGGCCGAGGTCCAGACCGGCCCCGTCATCACGCGCTACGAGGTCATTCCCGCCCCCGGCGTGCGGGTGGAGAAGATTCTCAACCTGGACAAAAACCTCGCCCTGGGCCTGCGGGCCGAGGCCGTGCGTATCCTTGCCCCGGTTCCCGGCAAGGGCACGGTCGGGATCGAGGTGCCCAACCCCAAGCCCCTGCCCGTGACCATGCGCGAGATCGTCGAGTCACGCGCATGGGCCGAGTCGAAGGCCGAGATTCCCGTCGTGCTGGGCAAGGACGTGACCGGCAAGCCCATCGTCGAGGACTTGACCCGCATGCCCCACATGCTCATCGCCGGTTCCACCGGGTCGGGTAAGACGGTCTGCATCAACTCCGTTATCGCCTCGCTCCTGTACCACGCCGCGCCCGAGGACCTGCGCTTCCTCATGGTGGACCCGAAGGTGGTGGAAATGCAGGTGTACAACAAGCTCCCGCACATGCTGATCCCGGTCGTGACCGAGCCGAAAAAAGTTCCCGGCGCGCTCAAGTACCTGATCAGCGAGATGGAGCGGCGCTACCAGATTTTCGCCAAGATGGGCGTGCGCAACATCGCCGGTTTCAACGCCAAGATCGCCAAGAACAAGAAGGAGCGCGACGAGGCCGAAGCCCGCGAGGCTGAGATGTCCTCGGCCATGTCGCCGGAGGAACGCGCCGCCACTGCCAACCTGGATGTCCCCCGCGACGACGATGTGGAGTTCGAGATTCCCGAGAAGCGCCTCCACTACATCGTGTGCATCATCGACGAGTTGGCCGACTTGATGATGGTCGCCCCGCAGGACATTGAAACGGGCATCGCCCGGCTGGCCCAGCTCGCCCGTGCCGCCGGTATCCACCTGATCCTGGCCACGCAGCGCCCGTCAGTCAACGTCATCACCGGCGTGATCAAAGCCAACCTGCCGACCCGCGTCTCCTTCAAAGTCGCCTCCAAGGTGGACAGTCGCACCATCCTCGACCAGGGCGGGGCCGAAGCCCTCATCGGCAAGGGGGACATGCTTTTCGTGCCGCCGGGCACATCCAACCTCGTGCGCGCGCAGGGGGCCTTTGTCTCCGACGATGAGATCAACCACATCGTGGACTTCCTCAATTCCCGCAACGGCGACCCGCAGTTTGCCGAGGAAGTGCAGCAGCAGATCGAGGCCGGCGGCGAAGACGGCGGCGGTGGTGGGGCCGAGGGCGAGTGGGACGACGAGCTCGTGCCCGACGCCATCGAAGTCCTCCGCGCCACCAAGCGCGCCTCCACCTCCATGCTCCAGCGTCGGCTCAAGATCGGCTACAACCGAGCCGCCCGCATCATGGAGATTCTGGAGGACGAGGGCATCGTCGGCCCGGAAAACGGCTCCAGCCCCCGCGAGATTCTTCGCGACCTCGACTCGTTATAAGTTTGAGAGTTTAAGCGTTTGAGGGTTTGAAAGTTGCGGTGAGTGAACGAAGCGTTGGCGAGGTTGGGGGCGTGCTGCCGGGACATTTGCAGAATGCGCGCGCAAGCCGGACTTTCGGCCTTGCCATCAGTTGGAGAATTCCCACAAACTCAGGATTTTAGATGCCGAACATCGGGGACAGATTAGAGGAAGCACGCAAGCGGCAGGGGATCTCCATCCGCGAGGCCGCTGAGGCGACGAAAGTCCGCAGTGACTTCCTGATGAATTTCGAGAACAACCACTTCGATTTCGACCTGCCCGAGGTCTATAAACGCGGCTTCCTGAAAATCTACGGGCGCTACCTCAAACTCGACGAGGACAAGCTCATGACGGACTATAACGCCGTCCTGCTTGGCGCCAGCAAGGTCGTCTCCAAACGCGAGAACAAGGAACTCTTCGGGCGGATGGACCTGCCCGACGAACCGAAGACCCTCGGCAGCACCGAATCGGCCCCGCCCTTTGGCGAGCATAGTGCCAAGGTAGCCAAGACCGCCCGCATCAAGGAGCGCCCCAGCAGCGGTCACGACGGCCCGGCTGACCGCATGGAGCAGAAGACCGATTCGTCCCTGTACTGGAAGATCGGCCTCATCGTGGCGGGAACCTTTGTGCTGGTCGGCCTGCTGGCCGTACTGGTTAACCTGCTCATCAGCCCGAGCGCCCCGGACGAGCCGACCGATACGGCTACGACTCCGCCCGCCGCCTCGACCAACGTCACTCCTTCCGGCACTGCGGCGGGAGCCGACCTGGCCCAGACCGGCACGGTGACGATTTCGACTTCCGGCCCGGCCTATGTGCTCGTTCGCCAGGAAAACGACAACAAGGAACTTTTCAAGGGTAACATGGCCGCC
This sequence comes from Ruficoccus amylovorans, assembly GCF_014230085.1. Lineage (NCBI taxonomy): Bacteria > Pseudomonadati > Verrucomicrobiota > Opitutia > Puniceicoccales > Cerasicoccaceae > Ruficoccus > Ruficoccus amylovorans. Next base: position 49,834 of record NZ_JACHVB010000064.1, read on the forward strand.
GGTCAGTCCGAGACGCTGACCCGTACCGGGACCGTCCGTGTGGTCAGCTCGGCCATCCAGAACGTGACGGTTGAGATCAATGGCAAGACCTACAAGTCCAACCAAACCGGCACCCGCCAGACCTACTACGGGATGGACGGCCCTGTGACACCGCTCCAGAACCCGTAACGGGATCGTTTTACGATGAAAACCAGCCGCCCTCTGACAATTTTCAGGTGGGGGTGGTGTATCGCCTTGGTCGCGATGAGCGCCGGATACGCGGAGCCATCGGGGCCGGAGGAAGCGCCGCCGCCAACGGCACAAGCTCCCGCCAACGCCGACCATGCCGCCACGCCGGAGCCGGAAACTACCGTTGCTGTCCCCGTTGCTGTCGCAGTCAAAGGCGATTCCGTGTCAGCAGAAAAGCCCAGGGCCGAAACCGGCCAGATAAAAATCACGGCTACGGGCCAGTGCTACGTGCTCGTTCGCCAGGAGAGCGACAACAAGGAGCTTTTCAAGGGCATGATGTCCGCCGGTCAGAGCGAGACGCTGACCCGCACTGGAAGCATCCGTGTGGTTAGCTCGGCCATCCAGAACGTGACGGTCGAGATCGACGGGCAGAGCTACAAGTCGAACCAGACCGGCACTCGGCAGACCTACTACGGCATGGACGGGCCGGTGGTTGTGATTGCGGGCGAGACGGCGGGCAAGGAGACAAAAATCGTCGGGACGAAAGATGCCGCACCTCCTGAGGAGAGTGGTTCGGTGACTATCACGGCTACGGGCCAGTGCTACGTGCTCGTTCGCCAGGAGAACGACAACAAGGAGCTTTTCAAGGGCATGATGTCCGCCGGTCAGAGCGAGACGCTGACCCGCACTGGAAGCATCCGTGTGGTTAGCTCGGCCATCCAGAACGTGACGGTCGAGATCAACGGGAAGACATACAAGTCGAACCATACCGGGACGCGTCAGACCTACTACGGGATGGACGGGCCGGTGGCTCAGCTTGACGTCCGGTCCGATAGCGGGGCCGGACAGTAATTCTCTATCTTCCCCAAGAAGGGTAACTCCCCCTCCCGAGCCAGGCCGATGGATACGGACCACTCGGCTGGTGAGCTTGCTTGTTCTCCGTGCCTCTGTGCCTCCGTGTGAGCAGCTTTATTTTCCGCGTCCCAATCAGGAGTGCGGATTCGAGCCGCCGTTTGTCCGCGGCAAGGGCAGGGAGGTACACTGCCGCCGGTGCACGGTCAGTTTTTCCCGCCGGCGGGCTGAAGTATTTTCTCGGGCTGGCGCGTACCGAAGACGTTCTCCAGTGCTTCCATCGCGGCGGTGAATTGCTGCCGGGCTGCTTCCTCATCCTCGCCCACCGCGGTAAAGCGGACTTTCAGGTAGCGTCCGTGATAGGCGGTGATGAGCGCGAAAGACTGACGCAGGGCGGTATTTGTGCCCTCGTGCTGTTCCTGCCCTTTGTCGGTTTGGCGGTAGCTGAGCGAACCGAAGAGAAAGGGGACGCTTTGTCCGCCGAGGTCGATCGTACCCTGGCCAAGCTGCGGCTCGGAGAGGTCGCTGTAATAGCCGCGCTCTTCCATGACCTTGATCATGCGAAAGACAGTGGCGAGTTCCTTCATCACGGGCTCCGAAAGCCCGGTGCCGAGGTCCTTCTGGCCGTTGTCGTAAAAATAGATGTCCATCTTGTCTTCACTCTGCGGCAGGTCGTAGCGCAGGCTGAAGCCCAGGGCCGGGTCGTCGTACACAGTGACGCCGCCGAGCCGCCACTCCCCGAGCCGGGACGGGAAATTCCCGCTGCCGTGGCAGAGGGCGAGGGTGGACACAAAGAGCAGGGCGCAGAGGGCTGTTCGGATCATGGCGATGGGGGGTGGAGGCATGAAAACGGGCGTTAGGGGCATCCGTCTTCCATTATCAAGATGTCTCCAGAAATACTTGAGAGCTGTTGGCTTGGCCAGTCATTTTCCTGGGAGAGCTGTTCTCTGTGTCACGAACGGAAACACCACTGGGGCGCGCCTCTTATTGTCCTGTGCGGTTACGTACCTGTCCACGGGGATAATCCGGACAAGGCTCCTCAGTGGCCGCGGGTGGCACCCGGCCGGTCGTCGTGGCGCAGGCTGACCGGGGGGCCGATGATTTCGTAATGCAGAACGGCCCGGCGGACGGCAGCAGGGTCTTTGAGGTCGCGCCGCAGGCTGCCCCGGATGGATTTGAAGGTGGCGTCGCCACTGTGCTCAAGAATCGGCTTGCGCGGGGCGCGTGCCGGGGTCTTGGCGCGGGTCTGACGGCGGACCGCTTCTGCCCGGCGCAGGGCTTCCTCGGCCTGGCGGCGCTGTTCCTCGATTTCGGCTTCGTAGTTGCGGGGGGGCGGAGGCACCTCGAAGTAGGGAGAAGGCTCCGTGCTCGTGGTGTTCGGTCGCGGAAATTGCTGGCGACGGTGCTGCGGCTCACGCTGGTTGCTGACCGGGCGTGGGGCCTCCAGCGGTGAGGGCATGCGGTGGTCGGCGGGCTGACGCAGGGGAGGAGGGCCGTTGTCGGCCTGTTCGCGCGGGGGCGGAGCCTCGCCCCGGCGCTCGGCGATCTTGCGACGGATTTCCTCCTGAATGCGGCGGGCCCGTTCGTTGTTGTCGTTGGCCGGATGGTCCAGTGGGGTGTAGGGCCGGGATTCCTGCTCCGCCTCTTCCTCCTGCTCGCCCTTTTTCTTCGCCATCTGCATGGCCGCATTGATGGCCCAGATGACGAAGACGACGACAGGGACGAGCCATTCTCCGAGTTGGTCCATAGCGGTAAGCGGGGTGCGTTGAAAAAGGGCGGTGGTTGCTGGTCAGGCGGTGCGCGGCGCGAAGGCTTCGGGCCTAGCTTTCCTGGTGGCCCTGTTCTTCGGGCTTGGAGATGGATTCGCGCATGGCGGTGTCGGACTGGATATTCTGGAGGCGGTAGTAGTCCATGAAGCCCATCTTGCCGGAGCGCAGGGACTCGGCCAGGGCGAGGGGAACCTCTGCCTCGGCTTCGATGACCTTGGCCTGCATTTCCTGCACGCGGGCCTTCATCTCCTGTTCCAGGGCGACGGCGGCGGCACGGCGGATTTCGGCCTGTGCCTGGGCCATGTTCTTGTTGGCGATGGCCTGGGCTTCCTGGAGCTTGGCCCCGATGTTTTCACCCACATCCACATCGGCGATGTCGATGGAAAGGATTTCAAAGGCCGTGCCCACGTCGAGGCCGCGTTCGAGTACGTTTTTAGAAATGCGGTCCGGGTTTTCCAGCACGAACTTATAGCTTTCGGCCGAGCCGATGGTGGTGACAATGCCTTCGCCGACACGGGCGATGATGGTTTCCTCCAAGGCGTTGCCCACGTAATGGTCGAGGTTCGAACGCACGGTCACGCGGGCGCGGGCCTTTACCTGAATGCCGTCCTTGGCCACGCCGTCAATCGTGGTACGGCCGCTGGAGGAAGCCGGGCAGTCAATGACCTTCGGGTTGATCGAGGTGTGGACGGCCTCCATGACGGACTTGCTGGTGCCCTTGGTGGCCAGGTCGATGGCGCATGCCTTGTCCCATTCCAGGATGATGCCGGCCTTTTTGGCGTTAATGAGCGCCTGGACGGTTTGGATGATCTCGCCCCCGGCCATGTACTGGGTTTCGATCTGGTTGATGCTGATGTCGATGCCCGCCTTGCGCGACATGATGCGCGCGTCCACGATCAGCGAGTAGGGCAGACGGCGCAGGAAGCGCATCGCGAAAAGGGTAAACATGCTCACCGGCGCGTCCGAGGAGGCGGCCTTGAGCCAGACCTGAAGGAAGGACAAAAAGACGAACAGGATCGCGAGGACAAAAAGCCCGAGGATGGCGTAAACGATAAGCCAGATGCTGACGGCGAGTGCGGGGATAATCATGACAATGGTTTGATGATGAGTTTAAAGCTTTCGACCCGGACGACTTCGACCGGCGTTCCCTTGGCCACGTAACCGCCCTGGGTGGCGGCTTCGTAATTACGGTCTGCGATACGGACTCTGCCCGAGGGCGCCATGGTTGTCAAGGCGCTCCCCCTCTGCCCGACGAGGGAGTCGTCCCCGGCGGGTGTGTTGGAGGAACTCTGGATGGAGCCTTCCGAGCGCAGGAACTTCCCGATGCGGCGGCTCTTGATCAGTTTCAGCTCGAAGTAAAAGAAAACCAGGCATAGTAACAGCGACCCGGCGAAGACCCCCAGCCCCGGCAACGGGCCGTACTGGCTGTAAGTCAGGTAGGACGCCGCCAGCAGGCAGCCCACGGCGATGACCGCGAGCACCCCGCCCGGCAGGAATATCTCCAGAAAGAGCAATACCAGCGCGATGACGATGAGGGAAGGAATCAGGCTCATGGGGGGGGGTGTCAGGTGGCGTGAGGAATCGAAAAGGCCCCGGCACTCAGTTGCGTTTCGGGCAGGGGGTGGGGATTTGCGAGGCGAGCTCGGCGACAGCGAGTTCGGCGTTCACTTGATCGATAAAAGCCTGCGCACGTGGGTCGTCGGTGGCGAGTTTTTCCCGCGGGCGGATATGGAAGATTTTGGAAAAATTCGGGCCGCTGGAAAAGCGTATCGTGGCAAGCGTGCCGTCGTCCTCGGGTGCCAGCGTGATAAACATGTCGCGCTCCGGCAGGCCGGGAAATACGGAGACACGCATGCCGCCGTTCGTCTCAAAGGTGATGTCAGACGTCAGTTGTGCTTCACAGAAATTCACGCCCTTAAGCTCTGTCTGCCCCTTCATGGTAACGAGTTCGCCGTTCTGTTTCAGCAGTGGCCATTCGCAAAGGGTCGTGAGTAGGTACATGTAGTCTAGAATGAACACTAGATCGGAGCCGGTTTTTTTGAAGGAGCTACCATCCTTGGTGCTGACAATGCGGTTGTCCTTGATGTTGTAAAGGGCGGTCTCTGAAGCCTGCTGCATCGCACCGTCAGCGGCATGGATGGCCTCCTTTTTGAGTGCGCTGGCGTGTTGAAAGCCATCTGGGTCGGGCAGGTCGGAAGGAAATATCGACACTCCCAGTAGTTCGTCCATTCGGGTGGGGATGTCTCTGTAGGTCGAGAACGCGTAAAGCTCCCCGTTGCCGTAAAGTAGCGTCATTTCCTGCCGGATTTTCTTGGGCGTGCCTCCAAACGCTCCGGGTTGCTCCAGTTGGGCGTGGATCAGGGTGTACCCGTCGCCCGCCGTCAGGGCGGCAAGTTGGCGTGAAAGGCTTTCGTGCCCCTTGGGCATTTCCTCTTCTATCTCGTTGGCCTCCGGCTGCGCAACCGACAGCAGGGGAGCGCTCAGCAGCACAAACAGGACGATTCGCGGAATCAGGCTCATGGCTACGGATCACAAGGTTCTACCACCAGCGCGAAGCTGCCGCGCTGGACCACGACGACCGGCTGGCCGCGGCGGATTTCGCCGTTGGAGCAGCGGGCCTGGAATTGCTGGCCGTCGATCTCGACCATGCCCAGCGGGTGCAGGTCGCGCACCACGGTGCCGCGCGCGCCCAGGTCGGGCAGGCCGGTCTGGCCGGCAGAGGTGCTACCGCCTCCGGCGTTGATTTCGGAGGGGCCGCCGACCTCACCCTGTGAGATGAAGCGGCGAAACAGCGGTGAGTTGGGCAGGAATTTCAGCAGTAGTACAAAACCGCCACCTGCCACGATGAGGGCGAGCAAGCTGTTCTTGACGGCGGTTTCAATCGCCTCGGTACTGATGGTGAACCCACCCTCGGGGGTGGGCCAGACATCAGCCATCGACCACAGTACGGCGGCGACGATGCTCAGCAGCCCGAGGATGAGCATGACGAGCACGCCGGGGAAAAAGAGCAGCTCGACGGCGATGAGGAGCAGGCCGAGGAAAAAGAGCAGGATCGGTTCATTGCCTGCCAGCCCGGCGAAGGTGTTGCTCAGGAACGCGACCACGACCAGCGCGATGCCGAGCCCGCCGATCAGCCCGAAGTGCGGGGTCTTGACCTCGACGATGATGAGCAGGATGCCGACGGAAACCAGTATCGGAGCGATGCGGGCGAACCACTTGGCGAACTCCTCCGACCAGGTGAGGTGAAACTCGCGGATCTCGTAATTGCCTTCGCCGTAGCGTTGGCTCAGGAGCTGGTCCACGGATTCAACGATGCCCGCCGCCAGCAGCGGCTGGGGCGGATCGCCGTACTGCCGGGCCGCTTCGGTGGCGGTTATGGTCAACAACTCCCCGGTGGGCTTGATTACATGGCCGTCGATTTCCAGCTCAAACTCCGGGTCCATCATGGCCCGTTGCACGTCGGCGCGGTAGCGGTGCGTCTCGGAGAGCACCCGCACGACGGCCCGCAGGTAGCTGTTGATCTTGCGCTGCATGCTCTCGTCGATGTCGCCACCCTGGCCGGTGACGGCCTCGGCCGCGCCCATCTTGCCCTTGGGGGCGAAGTAAATCGAGTCCGTGGCCACAGCGATGTAGGAACCGGCGGAAATGGCGTCATCGTCCACGTAGGTGATGGTTTCGCCTTCGAAGTTATCCAGCGCCTCCATCATCTCCAGAGTGGTGTCGAGCCGCCCGCCCGGCGTATCCATCTGAAGTACCACCGTGTCCACACCGTTGGCGATGGCGTCCTTGAGCGCCCGGCGCAGGATATAAAGCTGGGGGCCACCGATCTCGCCTTCGATGGGCACGACATAGACGCTGCGTACGCCGGGCTGGATCGCGATGACGGGCGCAACCGGGCCTGGGGCCGTCGAGTTGTCGTCATCGGCAGCGGCGTCCGGGGTGGTTTCGCCCGGGGCGGTGTTCGGGCTGGAGTCGGCGGGGACAGTCTGGGTCTGGTCGGCCTCCGAGGCCATGTTTTCGGAGCCGCCGTCGGCCGGGGCCAGCGCGAAACCGCACAGGCCGAAGAGGATAAAGAGGGCAGAGAGGAGTGAGGCCGGTTTAAACATCGGTTGACCCCACGCTACCCACCCGCGTCCGAAAAGCAAGGCGAAGCCACCGGGTTGCGCTCCGGTTGGGCAGCACTCCGACTGAAGCAGCACTGGGAGGGCTCTGTCCCCTCAGGGCCGTGCCCGCGGGGGTTTTTTCGGCGGGGTGTGATTTGGCTTTATCGGGGGGAGGGGAGTGGCTAGCGTCGGCTTATGATGGAAACTCTCGACATCAACGGCCACCCGGTGCGCAAATGGCAGATTGGGGCCTCGACTTTTCTCGCGTACCCGGAGGCCGGGGCGCGCCTGATGAACTGGCACCTCACGCTGGCCGACGGCAGCTACCGCGATGTCATCCACTGGCCCGAGGACGCCGACCTGAACAACATCGCCCACGTGCGCGGTGGCAATCCGGTGCTTTTCCCCTTCTCTGCCCGGACCTTTGACAAGGGCGATCTTGGCTACTGGCGGGCCCCCGATGGTGAACGTCGCCCTATGGCCATGCACGGCTATGCCCGGCAGGGGCGCTTTGAGATCGTGACCGAGCACGACCACGGTTTTACCGCGCAATTCAAGCCCGACGAGGAGTGCCGCGTCGCCTACCCCTACGACTACACTTTTATGGTGCGCTACCGCTTCGAGCAACTGGCGTTTTTTGTCGATTACGAGTTGGTCAACCACGGGTCGCAGGCCGTGCCGTGGTCAGCGGGGCACCACTTTTATTTCAGTCTGCCCTGGCATGAAGGGCTCGGTCGCGGCGAGTATGTGATTAACGCCCCGGCCAAAAAAGCCTTCCACCAGGACGGCGAAGGCAAGCTCGTGCCGGTGAAGGATTTCCCGGAAGCGGCCAGCTTCGACGACGAGCGCATCGTGGACCTGATTCGCTGCCGGCTCAAGACGAGCGAGGTGCGCTTTGGGCCGCGTGGGGGCGAGGAGGACATCCTCGTCCGCATCGGGGACCAGAAGGTGCCCGCGCCCTGGACGACACTCGTGACCTGGACCCAGAACGCCGACAGCCCCTTCTACTGCGTCGAGCCCTGGATGGGACCGCCCAACAGCCCCGAACTCCAGAAGGGCCTGCACTTCGTCGAGCCCGGCAAGAGCGAGGTCTTCTCGGTCGAGGTCGCCCTGGCCTAGGGCCTGTTGGCTGGGTTCCAGGCATAAGTTTGGGGCTTCCAGCTGCGTCTGAACGCGTACGGAGAGAACGTTGAATCGCGTTGTCCTGTTTGCGTGTAAGGCTCTTGTATTTAGTGGATTATGGCTATGGGATGAAGGGCTTTCGCCCACGGCTTAGCCTTCTTCCAGATATTCCAGTTGAATGCCCTGCTTGAATCAAGGTAGTTGGGGGAGGCCTCATATCCGTTAAGAAACGGTATTAGGCGTTGCAGGCGGGCGCTTCTTGGGGTTCTGTCTGCGCTTTTAACCCAAGAATCGCCCGTGCAACCGCTTCCCGAAACCATGATCCCCGGCCAGCCGCCTTCAGCGTTGGCCCCGATGCAGGATGTGACGACCCTGCCGTTCATGCGGGTGGTGACGGAACTCGGGCCGCCGGATTACTTTTTTACGGAGTACTTCCGCGTGTACGCGCATTCGCGGCTCATCCCGTATATTCTCTCCTCGATCACCGAAAACCCGTCTGGGCGCCCGGTTTTCGCGCAATTGATCGGTGAGGATCTGGAGGCGCTGGCCCGGACCGCGCGCGAACTCCAGGCTTACGCTGTCGCCGGGGTGGACCTCAACCTCGGCTGCCCCGCGCCCAAGGTTTACAAGAAGAACGTAGGCGGCGGGCTTCTGCGCGACCCCGAGCACGTGAACCGCGTCTTGGGTACGTTGCGCGAGGCTTGTCCGGGGCGTTTCACGGTGAAAATGCGGATCGGCTTCGACTCGACCGAGCACTACGAGACTCTTCTGGGCCTGGTCAACAAGCACGGGATCGACCTGCTCAGCGTGCACGGGCGCACGGTCAAGGAAATGTACCGCGGGGGTGTTCACTACGACTTTATCCGGCAGGCGGTGCAGACGGTGCGCTGTCCCGTCCTGGCCAACGGCAACATCACCTCCGTCCCAAAAGCCCGGGCCGTGCTCGCAGTGACGGGTGCCGCCGGGGTGATGGTGGGCCGCTCCGCCATTCGCAACCCGTGGATTTTCCGCCAACTGCGCGAAGCCGCCGCCGGGGAGAAGTACTTCCGGCCCACGCTGGCCGATGTGCGCGACTACATTGACCGGCTTTGGCAGGCCACCCTGCGCCCCGGCAGCCCGCCCAAGCGGCATATCGCGTATTTAAAGAAGTTTCTCAATTTCGTCGGGCAGAGCGTGGACCCCGAGAGCAGCTTTCTCAAGGCCATGCGCCGGGCGCAGACACCCGACGAGCTGTTCGCCATCTGCGACGAGCACCTGCTGGCCGACGGCGCGGCGGAACGCGCCTACGCCGAAGAACCCTACTCAGGCGTCATCGCCCGCCCCAACCACGAGGGCGACCCCTGTGAACCCGAACAAGGCTGCTCGCTCTAGGTTTACGAGTTGGGGGCTCTGCGCCCCCAAGCCCAGAGGAGCATCCAAACGGGGTTGCACTTCCCATCGCTTATGGCGAAAACCTGGGTGACGCGACGCGAAGCTAGGCTTCGGGGATGGGCGGTGGCCCGGCCTGTTTTCGGTTGCGTGCCCGCAAGGGGAAAAAGACCGCCACAAAGGCGATAACGGCTCCGGCGATTCCTCCGAAGAGGCCAAAGAGGCCGGTGGCGATTTTCATAAAGGTTTCCGCGAAATCGTCCGGCCCGACGGCCAGGATAAACTTTTTCGAGTCACCGTTGACGCGCAGTACGTAGTCGCCGGGGTGGGGTGGGGTGAACTTGGCGACGACAACAGCGGCCATGTTGCCGTTGTGCTTGGTCGTGCTGCCGCCCGGATTGCGGATTTCGACGGCTTCCCCGCCGTCAAGGGACTCGATGTGCAGGGTGATTCCCTCGGGAAGCCTGTCAGTCGTGTATTGGCGTCCCTGATATAAAACGCTTTGGTAAAGCCAGACGACCTGAGGCTCCGCCGTTGCGCAGTGGAAGGTAAACTCCCCGGGAAACTCGGAAACATTCCCCATGTCCGAGAGTTTATCGACGAAGTCCTTCAACTGGGCGGTGGAGAAGGTGATGCCACCAGCCAGAATCGCCAGGGCCGGAATCAGCGCGGCGATGAGCGGGTAGACCGGCTTTTTCATGGCGCGGGCGGCTGGCTCAAACCAGGCCGAGCTTCTTTTTGCCCTCGTCCGAGATCATGCGCGGGTTCCACGGCGGGTCCCAGACGATCTGGACGTTGGCGAAGTCCACCCCCGGCAGCGCCTCGATGCGCTCCTTGGCGTCGGCGGCGATGGTCGGGCCCATACCGCAGCCCTGCGCGGTCAGCGTCATGCGGACATCGACTTCGTGCTTGCCGCCCTCGGCGGGGCGGGTCTCCAGGCTGTAGATCAGGCCCAGATCGACGATGTTGACGGGGATTTCCGGGTCGTAGCAGGACTTGAGCACGTACCAGACCTGGTCTTCGCTGAAGGGGCCGTCCAGGTTCGGTTTGGCGCTTTCCTGCGCCTGGAACTCGGCTTCGAGCGCGTCGGCGGCTTCCTGCCCGAGGGCACTCCAGTGCTGGCGCTCAATGCGGAACATTCCCTGCGGGGTCGTTACTGTGACGCTTCCTCCCAGCGCCTGATTGACCGAGACGGGGCTTTCTTTGGCCAGCGTGATCACGTCACCGGCGGGAATGAGGGTCGCGGGGCAATCCCGTTCCAGGTAAATGGTCTCATCAAGCATGCTTATGTTTTTGTTAATGGAATGCGAAAAGTCAACCGCCGGCCCCCTTTGTTTGAAATGATACCCGGCAAGTGATACTACAGCCCGAATAATCACAAGACCGGCAGGAGTTCTCCCTTGCTGACTGCATGAATTTCTCCTATGCAGATAGGTTTTGTAACGCCAAATCCTCTGACGTATGCAATTGCCCCGTTTTGCCCTCATTGTAATTTTAGCCCTGCTGCCTGTTGCTTTACAGGCGGCGAAAAAGAACGCTCCGGCCGAGCCCGTGACGACCCTGAGTGACGAGGAGGTTGTCCAACGCCTCGCCACGACGGATATTCTCGCCTGGGAACGCGCTATGGATCTCAAGAAGCAGGGACTTTCCCTGATCGACTCGGGGAAGCGCCTGCAAGAGCGCGAAGTCGGCGCCTTCCGCGATGCGGCCTCCGTTGCCCGTGACAAGGAGGACGGCAAGCGCATGGCCGCCGAAGGCCAAGCCAAGGTCGCCGAGGCCGAGGCTGAGCTCAACGCCCTGCGCCTGAAGGCCGAGGAGGCTTCGCCCTCACAGACACCGGCGAACGCTGCCGCCGCCACGCACAAGCTGGACCTCGCGCCGCAGACCTTTGGCGATGACGTGCTTGTCCCCGTGATCGAGAAGCAGCTCTTTACCCTCTGGGGCATGGGCTACAAGCGTATCCTGCTGATCGGGGCCTGGGCCAGTACTACCGATGCCACCACCCCGCTGCCGCAACTGCGCACCAAGTTGGCCGAAGAAATGCGCCGCAAGGACGGCAACCGCTATTCCATCGTCCCCACCGATGCCTCGGATTACCTGTACCTCGTCATCGACGGGGTGCCGACCGTCAATTACCCGAACAAGTTCGATACCGCCAATGCCCAGCGCACCGCGCTCGTTTACGCCGAGTTGGTGCCCTCGCCCGACCGCAAGGAGACCTGGATCTCGTTGCGCGCGGTGGACGCCAACAGCATGGAGTTGATCGACAGCCGCCTGCTGCTGTGCAAAAACGACGCCGCGCTGGACGAGATGCTCGGCTTGAGCCCCGACGAAAAGGCGGATGCTGTCACGACTCGCCCGCAGGAGCCGGTCGCGGTTGTCATCAACGACGAGGCCGATTTTGTGGCACGGGTGGATGCCAGCAACGCGACTTACCAGTTCGGTATCCGCTACCTCGGGGATGCCAGCGGCTTCCGTGCCCGCCAGGCCGCTATCCTGCTCAAGACGATCCTGCCTCCGGCGGGCATTAAGATGAGCGACGCCGATTTCTTTGCCCGCGCCCTGCCCACGGACGAAGCGTCCGCGCAGGAGGAGGTTCGCTACGACGCACTCTGGCAGCTTGAGCCGCGCGAGCCGGGCCTGCCGCTGCGCCAGACCTACACGCTGGAGGCGATCAGCCTGCGCGGCGACGAAGAGCGCGCCCTCAACGTTGGTTCGCTTGAGGTGGCCAGCGCCAGCGCGGACTAAAGCGAAATGCTCTAGGCGGCTTCCGGTGGGTAAGCGGGCGAATTTGGCGCTCTGGCTATTTCTTTATGGCCTTTCTGGGTTTGCCGGTACCCCCCTACGGTGCCTCAGTGCCTTTGTGGTTAAATTGATAAAGCCGTCCGGGAGTGTGGAAGGGAACTTGCCTTGTGCCGCGCCTGTCATGGAAGCCGTTGCCTAATAAAGGCTCGCCTTCGCGGTTGCTTTGGGGGCGCTTTTTTAGCAACCTGCTTATTTATCAACCATGAGTTCCCGTCTGTTTTCGCTCCTTCTTGCCGGTGTCGGCTTGTGGGCGGCTGTCGCCGTCACCGCCTGGGCGCGGGATGACGCGATGAGGCCGGACGCCCCGATTAACAAATTTCGCTTGCCGGGCTTCGACGATGCCACCGGTAATCGCACCTGGCTGCTCTCCGGTGACGAGGCTATCGTGAAAAATCCCGAGGAGATCGAAGTCACCGCCATGGTCCTGAAAACCTACGGTGCAGACGATCCGGTCACCGCACAGACGACCATCCAGAGCCCGCTGGCCATCATCTACCCCAAGGAGGGGATCGCCTGGGGGACGGGCCTGATCACGATCCACGACCGCCACGACGCCTACTCCATCGTCGGGGAGAACTGGGCTTGGCACAACAAGGAGCACAAAATCACCATCAATCAGGATGCCCGCGTGACCTTCCGCGAGTCGCTCGGCTCCATCATCGACTGACTTTTTTCATCCATGACACACCGCTTTATCCGCCACTGCCTTTTCGTGCTGGGAGCCTCGCTGGTGCTCTCCGCGCCATTGTCTGCCCAGAACACGGAAGCCCAGGATACCGTCGTCACCAGCGTCCGCCTCGAAATGGTCGGCGAGGACGACCAGAACGTCTTCCACTTTTATGAGGATGTCGTCGTGACCGGCACCAACCTCAAGGCCACCTGCGACGAGATGACCGTCATTGCCAACCGCCTGACCGACAGTACCGGCGCGGTGGGCGAGTTGGGGACCATCACCCACATTACGCTTGTCGGTAACGTCGTCATCGAGCAGAGCGGCCGCCGCGCCGAGTCCGGCCGGGCCGAGCTCTACCCGCGCGAGGGCAAGGTTGTGCTGACCGAGAACCCGGTCGTTTACGACTCCGAGGGCACCGTCAAGGGTGAGCGCATCGAGCTTTACAAGAACGAGAAAAAGGCGCGCGTCTTCGGCTCCGAGAGTGGCGAACCCGGCAAACGGCCCACTGTCATCCTCCCGAACATCGGGGACATGGGCTACCAGGAGGGTTCCAAGTAATGTCCGCCGAGAACGAGACCGTCGTCATGCCCGCCCTGGAGGGGGAGTCGGCCCACGGCTCCATCCATACCAAGGGCTTGGTCAAGACCTACGGCAAGCGCACCGTGGTCAAGGGCGTGGACGTTCGCGTGGATGCGGGCGAGATCGTCGGCCTGCTCGGCCCTAACGGCGCGGGCAAGACCACTACCTTTTACATGGTGGTGGGGCTGGTTGAGGCCACCGGCGGACAGGTCTTTCTGGACCAGCACGACATCACCGCCAAGCCCATGTACCGCCGCGCCCGCATGGGCATCGGCTACCTGCCGCAGGAGCCGTCGGTTTTTCGTAAGCTGAGCGTTTACCAGAATATCCTCGCCGTGGTGGAGACGCTGCCCGTTCCCCGCCGGGAGCGGCGCGACTTCGTCATGGCTCACCTGGAAGAGCTTGGCCTGGACAAGCTGGAAAAGCAGAAAGCCTACACGCTTTCCGGTGGGGAGCGCCGCCGCCTGGAAATTACCCGGGCGCTGGTCGCCCGTCCGCGTTTCATGCTGTTGGACGAGCCCTTCAGCGGGGTGGACCCGATCAGCGTGGCCGAGGTGCAGGACATTATCCGCGGCCTCAAGAGCAAGAACATCGGCGTCCTCATCACCGACCACAATGTGCGCGAAACCCTCAGCATCGTGGACCGTGCCTATCTCATCCACCAGGGTGAGGTGCTCTGCGAGGGCAGCAGCGACTTTCTTGTCAACGACCCCAAAAGCCGGGAGTTCTACCTCGGCGCGAACTTCAACCTCTGATCGTCATGCCCCCTCAACCCAACGCCAAGATCATCGAAAGCATTTCTGTCCGCGACTTTTTCGACTCGTTCGCGGAAAAGCTCGAGCTGGAACTGGTCACCGGGGAGGAGGGGATGAAGCGCTTCATCCGCGAAAAGAGCATCAACCGGCCCGCCCTCGCGCTGACCGGCTATTTCAAGCACTTTGCCAACCGGCGGCTCCAGCTCTTCGGGGCCGGGGAGATGGCCTACCTGCGCGATCTCAACGAGGAACAGCAGTTGCGCATCGTGCGCGAAATCATCGCCCGGCATATCCCCTGCATTATCGTCTCGCGCAACCTCGTGCCGATCAAGGCCATGTACACCGCCGCCGAGGAGTCGCGCACCCCGATGTTCCGCACCCCGATGAAATCGAAGGACTTCATCGCCGAAACCACCATCCTGCTGGAGGACAAGTTCGCCCCCCGCACCAGCATTTACGGGACCTTGCTCGACATCAAGGGCATCGGCACCCTCATCCGGGGCAAAAGCGGCGTAGGCAAAAGCGAATGCGCTCTCGCCCTGATCGAGCGCGGGCACAGCCTCGTGGCCGACGACGTGACTTATATCAAGAAGGTCGGTGACCGCGAGATCGTCGGCACCAGCGCCGAACTCAACCGCGGCTATATGGAGTGCCGGGGCATTGGTATCATCAGCGTGAGCGATCTTTTCGGCATCCGCTGCGTGCGGTTGGAGAAGCGGATCGACCTCGTGATCACCTTTACCGAGTGGCAGCCGGGCATCGACGAGGAGCGAACCGGCCTGGAGCTCGCTTATTATGAGATTCTCGGGATGAAGGTGCCCCACATCATGATTCCCGTGCGGCCTGGGCGGGATATGGCCCGTCTGGTCGAGGTGGGCGCTCTCGTGCAGGCCCTCCGTCTGATGGGACATGACTCGGCCAACGAGTTCAATGAGCGTCTCATCGCCGCGATGACCTCCGGTTCGTGAGCCGGTTTTTATTCCCGGAGAGGCAATCTTTGCGGGCTGAGAAAATTATTTTTCCTCACCCTCGGGACGTTTGTTACATTCCTGTTCCGGTTTGCCGGGCAGCAAAATGTCGGCACGATACCCGCTAACTTGTTCAATCAGGACCATTTGCGGGAACTCCAAAAATCATGTCGTTTGTGCAACTAAAAGGTGACAAAATCGGGGTTGTGGGCGGTGTTAGTAACTTGTGGAAAACTAGAACTTGCCAACAGGGGCGGGGCAAAATTTACTCCCTCCATACAACGCTACTGGGCAGTTTCGGGAGGAGCCGCCACGACTTACTGGTTTCCCTCCCGCTTCTCAGGTTTAATGCGGAAAGTTGCTACTAACTAATTAATTTTAAACTACTTATGGATTTACTCTCACTGCTGCCCCGCCTGGATAACTGACCCCTGTCCGCGCACGCCTTCTGCTGAAGGCCTATTCCGATTAACACAATCCGGTGAGCCGTGATTGTCTATAATTGTTTAGGAACAGTTTGTGAATAAATCCTCTAAAACGCTGTAACAATACATGAGTCAACAGAGCCATCAAACGACTTTATGGGACACGATCAAGGGCGACTTACAGAGCCTTTTTCCCCATGATGTCTACCGCACCTGGTTCGAGCCGGTCCAGTGTGTCGATGAAAGCGATGATTTTGTAACCTTGGAAGTGCCGAACGACTTTTCGGCGTTTTGGATCCAGGACAACTATCAGGATATTATCACCAAGCGCCTGTGTGAAAACACCGGGCATGCCATGGGCATCCGCTATCGGGTGTCCGAGGGCGAGGCCGAGGCTGATACCTCGAAGGACGATGGCTCGCTGCCGGGGCGCGCCGTCGGCCCCGTCGCCCAACCGCGCACCCCGCGGGTGAATGAGCCGCGTGAGCGTACCGCCAGAAAGGGCGGCTTCTCCTCGCGCATCATCCTGAACCCGCGCAATACCTTCGAGAACTTCGTCGTCGGTGCCGGCAACCAGCTTGCCCACGCCGCCTGCATGGCCGTGGCCAACGCCCCCGCCCGCGCCTACAACCCGCTTTTCCTCTACGGAGACACCGGCCTGGGCAAGACGCACCTCATGCACTCGGTGGCCCAGCACGCCCTGCGGACCAACCCAGACGCCGAGATCGCCTATATTTCCACCGAGAGCTTTACCAACGAGTTCATCGAGGCGATCCAGACCAACACCGTGACCAAGTTCCGCCAGCGCTACCGCCAGGTGGACATGCTCCTGATCGACGACATCCACTTCCTCTCCGGCAAGGAGCGCATCCAGGAAGAATTTTTCCACACCTTCAACGAGCTCTTCGAGCGCCAGAAACAGATTTTCCTCTCCAGCGACCGCCCCGCCAGCGAGATCGCCAAGCTCGAAAGCCGCCTTGTCTCCCGCTTCCAGTGGGGTCTGGTGGCCGACATCCAGCCGCCGGACTTCGAGACCCGCGTCGCCATCCTTGGGAAAAAGGCCAAGTCCATGAACCTGGAACTGCCCGAGCCCATCCTCCAGTTCCTGGCCGAGCGCGTCTCGCGCAACGTCCGCCGGATGGAAGGGGCCCTCACCCGCGTGGCCGGTTTCGCCGCCCTCATGAAAAGCTCGATCGACATCCCGACGGTTGAGCGCCTGCTCCACGACATCCTGCAGGAGGAGGCCCAGAACAAGGTGACGATTGAAAAAATCCAGCAGAAGGTGGCTGACTACTACAAGCTGCGCCTGACCGACATGGTCAGTAAGCGCCGCCCGGCCAATATCGCCTTCCCGCGCCAGATCGCCATGTACCTCAGCCGCATGCTCACCAGCCACTCCCTGCAGGAGATTGGTGACGCCTTCGGCGGACGCGACCACGGCACGGTCATCCACGCCTGCAAGACGGTCGAGAACATCATGGAGCAGGACGATTCCGTCTCGCGAGCCGTTGATTACCTGCAAAAGCAGCTCGCCGCCCACCGCTTCTAGCAGGGCATGCGCTGCACCCTCGGGTGCGTGCCCACGGGACAAGTGCGTGACCGCACGGGACAATCATGGGGCTCGCCCCATCGGAGCCAGAAAGGCTCCTGCCCCGTAAGCGTACTGATCGCCCCGGCGGGGAACGAGTGCCAGCTCATCCACGCTGGCACTCTCCCGGAAGGAGAAGGCGCAGTGGGCAGCGGCCTTTCTGGACGGGTAGGGGGCAACGCGTATGTGTCCAGTGCGGTCACGCACTTGGCGTAGCCCGAAAACACGCCGGTGGACAGGCCGGGGGAGTTGTGCTAAGGTAGCGGATGAGTACGACTGCTTCCTCCCTGCGCATTCGCCGGGCCGCTGACCGCGGCCATGCCGACCACGGTTGGCTGGACACGTGGCACAGCTTTTCCTTTGCCAACTATCACGACCCGGCGCACATGGGTTATC
Source organism: Ruficoccus amylovorans (assembly GCF_014230085.1). Taxonomy (NCBI): domain Bacteria; kingdom Pseudomonadati; phylum Verrucomicrobiota; class Opitutia; order Puniceicoccales; family Cerasicoccaceae; genus Ruficoccus; species Ruficoccus amylovorans. Next base: position 67,405 of record NZ_JACHVB010000064.1, read on the forward strand.
GGGCACTGCGTGTCATCAACGACGACCGGATCGCGCCGGGCCGGGGCTTTGGGATGCATCCGCACCGGGACATGGAGATCTTCAGCTACGTGCTCGACGGGCACCTCCAGCACGAGGACAGCATGGGCAATGGCCGGGTACTCGGGCGCGGGCAGGTGCAGCTCATGAGCGCGGGGCGCGGCGTGCAGCACAGCGAGTTCAACCCGAGCGCGGAGGAATCCGCCCGCCTGCTGCAAATCTGGATACATCCGCGTGAGCACGGCCTGACCCCCGGCTATACCGAATGGCAGCCCAGTCCTGCCCAAGCCGACGCGCCCAAGGTGCTCATCATCTCGCCCGACGGGCGCGAAGACTCGGCCACGATCCATCAGGAGGTGGACATCTACCGCCTGCGGCTCGCGCCGGGGCAGAGTGCCACGCACGAGCTGGCTCCGGGGCGCGGGGTCTGGCTGCAGATCGCCGAAGGAGCGCTCACTCTGAACGGCGAGACGCTGCGCGAAGGCGATGGGGCCAGTCTGGAAACGCCGGGCACACTCACCTTGACGGCGGAGTCGGCCGCCGAGGCTCTGCTGATGGACTTCGCGTGAGCAAAATCCGGTCCGGTGGGCTTGAAGGTTCCCGTTCTTTCGAAGGAACAAAGTTCCGTTTCAAAAGTTTTTGGGGAGAGCGCGAGAGGGTGTTTTTTTCAAAAACACCCTCTCACATAACCCCCAAAGCTACTTGAATCGGTATTAGGCTTGCGCGTGAGCCCGCGTGGCACAAGAACCCTTACTATCATGGATTTGACCAACGAACAAAAGGCGCAAGTCAGCGCCTGGATCAGCGAAGGCCTCGGCCTGTCCGACGTGCAAAAACGCCTGGCCGAAGAGTTTGGGCTCAACATGACCTTCATGGAAGTCCGCTTTCTGGTGGACGACCTGGACCTGGAACTCAAGGACAAGAGCGGCCCCCGGCCCGATGCCGACCTGAGCCGCGCCCCGGCCCCCGCGCCTGCCGCCGCTCCCGGCGACGACGAGCCGCTGCCCTTCCCCGGCGCGGAAGACGACATGCCCGGCGGCGGCCAGGTCAGCGTGACTCTGGACAAGATCCAGCGCCCCGGCGCGGTCCTGAGCGGCTCGGTGACTTTCAGCGACGGGAAGACGATGGACTGGCAACTTGACCAGACCGGCCGTCTCGGCCTGATCCCGCGCAGCGACACCGGCGATTATCGTCCCAGCGAAGGCGACTTGACCGAGTTCCAGATCGCGCTTCAGCAGGAGCTTCAGCGCTCGGGCCGACTCCCGTAGTGCGGGGTAAGAACGCGTTGCCGGGCACGAGTGTTTCTGTGAGCGCCCCGGCTGTCGCAGCGAAGCGCGCATTTTTTCAGCCCGTCCGGAGATTCTCGGACGGGCTTTTTTTATGGGCAAAACACTGGCTGAGTAATCCCGAGAACGTTTTTTCTACCGACCCGAATGGTAGCAGCTCAGGCGTTGTTTCGCTCCTGACTGAGGAGTGACTCGTAAAAACAGGTCATGGTGCAGCGGCTGTACGGCACCAGCCAGATAAAGCCGATACCCAGCGTGAAGATGCAGCCGATGCTCAACAGCCCGAAAAGCACCCAGAGCCGGAACAGTCGCCATTTGTTGCCCACCATGAGTGAGCGGCTGCGCTGGAGGCTCTCGAAGACACCCGTCTCAGCATTGTCGGCGAGGATGTAGAAGACCTGCGAGAGCATCAGGGCAAGGATGCCCCCGGCAAACGCCACGGCCACGCCCATGACAACGAAACCGGTGATGAGCAGCGGGGACAAATCCGGGCTATCGAAGTCTGTGCCCGTGGCGGCGGCGATCCCGAGGAGAATGCCTCCGGGGATGGCGGCCACCAGGATGGCGACGACGAGGATCGCGCTGTAAAGCAGGTAGGTGAGAAAGGTTTTCAGGAAAATGGGGAAGGCGGAAAAAAGCTGGTCGGTCTTGGGCTCGCCGCCGCGCGTGTACGTCAGCCAGAAGCGCATGGCTCCGACCTCCAGCACACCGAAGAGGACAGAGTTGATCAGGCCCCCGATGTAGGGAATGATCTGGATGCCGATATAAACCAGCCCGTAGATCAGGCAAAAGCCAATCCCGGTGCTCCAGCGGCCACTCATCATGTCGCTGGCCAGAGACATAAGGGCGCGGGCGTTGGCCCCGGCGGGAACCTCAAAGCTGGTCGGCGGCGGCAGTCCCCGGTCCTGCGGGATGCCTTGGCCGTAGCCGGGGCGGGCCGACGGGGTATCCACGATGGGCGGAAGGTCGCCGAGGGTTTGAGCGGCGGGAAACTTCTCGGCCAGGGGGGTCCGGGAGGCGGGTTGCCATTCGTTCATCCCGGCCCGCCACACGAGGGTGTCGGCGGTGACGATGCCCTGCTCGATCAGGCGTTCGATTTCGGACGGCGAAACCGGGCCGTGCTGGCGGTTGTAGATGGCGTAGTACCACATGGCGGCGTGGGGAGGGTCAGGGGTTAATCAACTTGAGGAAAGCGTCTTCGTCGATGATCTCGACGCCGAGCTTGCGGGCTTTTTCCAGCTTACTGCCGGCGGATTCCCCGGCCAGCACATAGTCGGTTTTTTTACTCACGCTGGAGCTGGTTTTGCCCCCGGCTTTTTCGATCCGGGCCGTGGCCTCGTCGCGGCTCAGGGTGGGCAGGGTGCCGGTGAGGACGACGGTCTTGCCGGTGAGCGGTGTTTCGGTCCCGGCCTCGGCGGGCGGCTCCTCTTCTATGCGCAGGCCGTGCGCGATGAGGCGGTTGACCAGGTCGAGTTGGGCCTCGTCCTCGAAAAACGTGCGGATGCTCGCGGCCACGATGCCGCCGATGCCGTCCACCTCCTCCAGCTCCTCGGCGCTGGCCCGCATGATGGCAGGTAGCCCGTGGAAGTGTGCCACGAGGTCCTTGGCCGACTGCGCCCCGACGTTGGGGATGCCCAGGGCGTGAACGAGCCGCCAAACTTCCTTGTCGCGGCTGGCGGCGATGGCGGCGACGAGGTTTTCGGAGGACTTTTGGGCGAACTTCTCCAGCGGGAGCAGTTCCTCGACCGTGAGGGTGTAGAGGTCGGCGGGGTCGCGGACGAGCCCCTGCGTAACCAGTTGGTCAACGACGGCTTCGCCCAGGTTTTCGATGTCGAGACAGGGCTTGCTGGCGAAGTGCTTGAGCTTGCGGCGGATGAGCGCGGGGTCGTCCCGGCCCTTGAGCCGCCAGAAGGCCTGGCCGGGTACGCGTTCGGCGTCGATGCCCTTTTCCTGGAGGAAGGCGGCGAAGTCGAAAGGCTGGCTGTCGGCAGGGCGCTTGTCGGTGACGACACGCAGAACCTGCGGGATGATTTCCCCGGCCTTCTGCACGACGACGGTGTCGCCGGGGCGGATGTCCTTGCGGGCGATTTCGTCCTCGTTGTGGAGAGTGGCGCGGGAGACGGTCGTTCCGGCGAGCTGGACGGGGCTCAGGTAAGCCACCGGGGTGACGGCCCCGGTGCGGCCGATTTGCACGTCGATTTTTTCCAGCAGGGTTTCGGCCTGCTCGGCGGCGAACTTGTAGGCGATGGCCCAGCGGGGGGATTTGGCGGTGGCTCCGGCCTCGGCCTGGAGCGCGAAGTCGTCGAGCTTGATGACCGCGCCGTCGGTCTCGTAGGTGAACTCATGCCGGAGTGTATCCAGTTTTTCGATACAGGCCCAAGCCTCGTCAATGCCTTCGGCGGTCCAGTACCTTTCCAGCGTGGGCAAGCCCCAGCCCCTGACCGCCTGGTGGAACTCGCTCTGTTTGCCGAAGCGGCGCGGCTGGCAGAAGCCCAGCCCGTAGAGGACGATCTCCAGCCGTCGCCCGCCGACGCCGGCCAGTTGCTTGACCGTGCCGGCGGTGAGATTGCGCGGGTTGGCGAAGAGGGGGAGTTGCTTTTCCTCGCGTTCGGTGTTGATGCGCTGGAACTCGGTCAGGGTCATGTAAAGCTCGCCGCGAATCTCGACGATCTCGGGCCATTGATCGCCCGCGAGCCGGTCGGGAAGTGCGGGGACGCCCTCGCGGACGTTGGCGGTGATGTCGTCGCCCTCAACGCCGTTGCCGCGCGTGACGGCGCGCACGAGGCGGCCCTGCTCATAGGTCAGGCAGACGGCCACGCCGTCGATCTTCGGCTCGACCACGTAGCCCAGCTCGCGGTCGGGGAAAATGCGCCGCAGGCGTGCGTCGAATTCGCGTAGTTCGCTCTCGTTGTAAGTGTTGTCAAGCGACATCATGCGCTCGCGGTGCTTGACCTTGGCAAAGCCCTCGGTGCGGTCGTCACCGACGTGGCGAGTGGGGGAGGTGTCGGTGGACAGCTCGGGGAACTCGGCTTCGAGCGCGGCCAGTTCGCGCTTGAGCGCGTCGTATTCCTGATCCTCGATTTCGAGGGTGCCTTGGCGGTAGTAGAGCTCGTCGTGGCGGGCGAGTGTGTCGCGCAGTTCGCGGATGCGGCGGGTGGCCTCGGACTTGTCCATCATACAGTCACGAGCATGGGAAGCGCGGCGGGCGGAGCAAGCTAAGAGCGCAGGGGCTCGGTGAGTGGCCCGGGCGCGGAGCGGGGAATGGGTCGCCATTCGAGGACGCGCCGGTAAAGCCCCCAATAGCGGTAGACGAAAGTCGCGACGAATGCCCCGACGGCGTCGGCCAGCAAGTCCCAGCCGTCCATCGTACGGTTGGGGTTCATGCCCTGATGCAGTTCATCGGAAAGACCGAAGGCGATGGTCAGGCCGACAGCCCAAGCCATTTTTCGATGAGGAGCCATCCCGTCGGGAAGCGCACGGAAAACCGCGGTAGCGAGCAGCCCGAAGACCAGAATGTGAGCGAGCTTGTCGATCTGAATAATGCCGGGGACGATCTCGGGTGGCACGCTGCCGCCGGAAAGCAGAGAGATACTGGCCACCAATGCGATGACGAGGAGCCAGCGCAGGAAAAAGGGTTGCTGCCGTGGAGTTTTCACGCTCATTTCTTTTTCTTACGATTTGTTTTTCATGGCAATGTTCCTTCAGCCTGGCTCGCGGTGTTGCGCCTCGGAGAATTTCTTCCGGCCCGCTGGTTTGGCAGATCGCCTGATTGTCGTCCTCGCCCTGATGCTGTCGGGGGTTGCGTTGCTGGCCTCGTGCATGTCTGGCAATGAGCAGGCGCGTAGGGTCGTCGAGATTGAGGCGGCATTTATGGGCGATCAGTGGCTGGTCCGGCCTGCCGGGGCGACGGGGGCGCGAGGATGGGAAACGATTGGCGACTTTTTCGATCAGGACGCGGACGAGGTGGCGGCGGTGGTGACTTTCCGCAAAAAAATCAGTGATGAAAACCGGCTGAAGCTCGAAGACGAATTGGCAATCTACGGGGTTCGAGTTGAAGAGGTGATCATGCCGCGGTCCATGCGGGTGCCTGACGGGTCGGATGCGCTGACGGAGAACCCCGTCATCGTCCGCAAGTGAGCGGTCGGCGTCCGGGCTGGGGGGCAAAAACCTCTCGCCCCACGTATTGTCCGGTTGGTCAACTGCCTTTGCCCACCCGGTTGAGCGCGTTGCTGAGGGCGCGGGCGAGATTCTCGATCAGGAAGGGCTTTTGGACGATTTCGGTCACGCCGAATTCCTTCAGGCGGGCCTCGGTGCCGGAGTCGTTGAAGGCGGTGACGAGGATAAATGGCAGGCCGGGTCGCACGGCGTAAAGCTGCTCCGCCAACTCGGGACCGGACATTTCTGGCATCTTCGAGTCCGAGAGCACGAGGTCGAAGTAATCCGGGTGGCGCTTCACCATGTCAAGCGCCTCGGAGCCATTTTCAGCCACGCTGACACGGTAGCCGAGCGTGTGCAGGATGTCCATGCCCAGCCCGCGCATGATCGGCTCGTCGTCCACCAGCAGGATGGCTTTTTTCTCCTGCGGATAATCCTCGGGAGTGGGCATGGGGGCCTCGGGGACGGGTGTCTCGAGCGAGCGCGGCAGCTCGATGGAGAAAGTGGTCTCGATGTCCGGCTGGCTGGTGGCCTGGATCTCGCCGCCGCAATCCTGTACGATTTTCTGGACGACGGCCAGGCCCAGCCCGGTGCCCATGCCCAGTTCCTTGGTCGTAAAATAGGGGTCGAAAATGCGCGGCAGGATGTCGGACGAAATACCGGGGCCACTGTCGCTGACTTTCAGGAGGGCTTTTTGCCGGGCCGCGTCGCAACCGAGGCTGATGCAAAGCCGTCCACCCTTGTCCCCGAGGGCCTGGAGGCCGTTCTGGCAAAGGTTCATGACCAGTTGCTGCATCTGGCTGGCGTTGGCCTTGACGCAGACCGGCTTGGGTGGCAGCTCCACCGTGAGCGTGACTGCCGGGCTGACAAAGCCCTCCAGCAGCCGTTCGACGTGGGCGATGGTTTCGCGCAGGTCGAGCACCTTGTGGGGGATGTTGTCGTGGCGGCTGTAGGCGGAGATCTGTTCGACCAGCTCGTGGGCGCTGCGGGAGGCGAGCATGACGTTGGCCAGTGCCTTGCGGGCGAGGTTCTCGTTCTTGAACTCGCGCAGGGCCAGCTCGGTGTTGCCCTGGACCCCGGCGAGGAGGTTTTTCAGATCGTGGGCGATACCGCGGGCGAGCTTGCCCAGGGTGAGCAGCTTTTCCTCGTTGATCGGTTCGGACGCTTGCGGGTCCTGATGGCTGGCGGGATCGCTCATGGAGAAGTCTGTCCGCGCTCAGGCAATGCCGGGGTCGAGCCGCTTGTCGCCGGAAAGGTAATTTTTGACGTAGTCGGTGACGGCCTCGGCCAACGGCCACTGCGTGCCGCCATAGCCGGAGTCGAGCAGCCGGGCGGTGTCGGCCTGCGTGAAGTACTGGTACTTCGGGCGCAGGGTCTCGGGCATGTCGATGAAGTCGATCTGCACGGGCAGGTCGAGGGCTTCAAAGATCGGCGTGACAAGGGTTTTCCAGGTGTTGGCCTGGCCTGAGCCGAGGTTGTAGAGGCCGCCAGCCTTGGCCGTTTCGGCCAGGTGGATCGTCATCTCAACGGCGTCCTTGACGTAAAGGAAGTCGCGCATCTGCTCCCCGTCGGCGTAGTCGGGGTGGTAGCTTTTGAAGAGGCCGACGCGCCCGGTCTCCAGGATCTGGGCGTAGGCCTTGTGGACGACGCTGCGCATGTCACCCTTGTGGTCTTCGTTCGGGCCGAAGACATTAAAATACTTCAGGCCGACGATCTGGTCGAGGAAGCCGTGGCGCTGCGCGTAGAGGTCGAACATGTGCTTGGAGTAGCCGTACATGTTGAGCGGGCGCAGGCGGGAGAGGTCGGGATCCTTGTCGTCCATGCCCTCGGCCCCGTCCCCGTAGGTGGCGGCGCTGGAGGCGTAAACGAAGCGGCAGCCGTTGTGGAGGGCCCACTCGGCCATGACCTTGGTGTAGTCGTAGTTGTTGTGGACGAGGTAGCGGCAGTCGCGCTCGGTGGTGGCGGAGCAGGCACCGAGGTGGAAAATCGTCCGGATGTCGTCGAAGTCCTCCAACTCGTCGATGAGGTCGTCGGCCTCAACATAGTCGGCGTAGCGGAGGGGGACGAGGTTCTTGAACTTCTCGTCCTCGCCGAGGAAATCGCTGATGATAATGTTGTCGAGGCCGCGGCGGTTGAGCGCCCAGACCAGCCCGCTGCCGATGAAGCCGGCGCCGCCGGTGACGAGGATACGTCCTTTTTCGAGAGAACTCATAATAGATTGGAGAAAAACTAAAGCTGGGAAAGTTCGACCGAGCGGTCCCTGGCCGCGGTCAGGGCCTCGGTCACGATGGCGCGCAGTTTGTTCCCCTGAAAAGATTCCAACGCGGCCTGGGTGGTGCCGCCGGGGGAGGTGACGTGCTTGCGCAGGGTTTCGGGGTCTTCGGTCGAAGCATCCATGAGCAGGGCCGAGCCGAGCACGGTCTGCTTGGCCAACACGGCGGCGGTCGCGCGCTCCAGGCCGAGGGCGACACCGGCCTCCTCCATCGCCTTGGTGAACTCGAAAACATAGGCCGGGCCGGAGCCGCTGAGCGCGGTCACGGCGTCGAGCTGGCTTTCGGGCAGGGCGACGGTGAGTCCGAGCGCTCCGAGGATGCCCTCCACGGCGGTCTTGTCCGCGTCCGAGAGGATGTGGCTGGAGGCAAAAGCGGTCGCGCCCGCGCCGATCTGGCCGGGGGTGTTGGGCATGGCGCGCACGAGGTTGCGCACCTGCGGGAATTTCTTCCCGAGCCGCTCCAGGGTGGTGCCCGCGAGGATGGAAAGGACGAGCTTGCCGCCGGTGAGCGCGGTCAGCCCCTCGTCGAGGGCGCTGAACTGCTGCGGCTTGCAGGCGAGGACCATGATGTCCGCCTCCGGGAGGAGGGAGGCCAGGTCGCGGGAAAAGCCGATGCCGGTTGTTTTCGCCAGTTCGGGGCCGGTGTCGTCGTCGCCGCAGGTGCAGGCGATGTCATCGGGCCGGTAGAGCTGTTTGCGGATGAGGCCGGAGACGATGGCCGAAGCCATTCTGCCGGCACCGAGGAAAACCACTTTTGCCATAAAATTGTTAGCCGATGGACTGTCCGGCCAGTTGGCCGGAAATCGTCTGGATGATCGGGTAGCTGAGCACGGCGCAGGTGCCGCCGCCCGGGCGCTCTTGCAGGTCGAGGTCACCGCGCAGGTTGCGGATGGCGTGGCGGGCCATGGTCAGCCCGAGGCCGCGCCCGACCGAAGTCTTGCTGGTGATGAAGGGCTCGAAAACCGTGTCGCGGATATTCGCCGGGATGCCCGTGCCGTCGTCGTTGACCTTGATCAGCAGGCGCTGGCTGTCGTTGACGTCGAGCAGCTCGGTTTCGAGCCAGACTTCGCGGTTTTCGTTGGGCTCGTTTTTCGGGTAAGCCTCCCAGGCGTTGATGAGCAGCTTGCCGATAATGCTCTCGATGACCTCGGCGTTGGTGTCCACGCAGAAATCTTCGGGCAGGTCGTTGGAAATGGTAACCACGGTATCCACCCCGTACTCCTCCTTGAAGCGCGTGATGCTGGCCTCAAGCAGGTCCTGGAGGTTGAGCGGGACGAGGGCGACGCGCTCGTTGGTGGCGATGGTGCTCAACTGCCGGATGATGTTGACCATTCGGCTGATGGCCTGATCCATCAGGGTGACGCTGCGCTGGACCATGTCCGGGCTGTCGAAGCCGTTCTTGAGCAGGTCGAGGTAGCCGACGACGACGCCGAGCAGGTTGTTCAGGTTGTGGGCGATGCCCTGGGTGATGGCTCCGATGGCGGCGGTCTTGCGCGAGTCGGCCAGGCGCATCTGCAGGTCCATGTTGGCGCGGAAAATCTCCTGCAGGCGCAGTTGGGTCTTTACGCGGGCGAGGGTCTCGTCGAGGTCGATGGGCTTGGTGATGTAGTCCACGCCTCCGGCGCTGAGCCCTTCCAGCTTGCCCTCCTTGGAGGACTTGGCGGTGATGAAAATGATGGGAATAGCCTTGGTGTCCTCGTTTTCCTTCAGGCGCTGGCAAGCCTCGATGCCGTCCATCTCGGGCATCATGACGTCGAGCAGGATCAGGTCGGGGGCACCGGTCTTGACCGCTTCGAGGCACTCCAGCCCGTTGTAGGCGGTCTGTACGGCGTAGCCTTCGCGTTCGAGCTTGCGCTGGAGCAGCTTGATGTTGATGGGCTGGTCGTCGACAACGAGTATTTTAGCGGGCTTCACAGCGCTTGGTGGGTTCGGGTTCGTCGATTATGATGAGCGTGTTCAGGCGGTCAGCGCAAACCCATTTTTGCGTTAATCCGGGGGGCTTCCCGCGGCTGCGGTGGCTTTTTTCGCCTTGGTGCGTGGGGTGCTGGCGGTTGGCGGCTTACTCCGCGACCACCACTGTGCGGCAGATGAAGTCGTGCCCGGCCCGGCGACGGCGGTTGAAGAAGGGGACGAAGTAGTTGATCCACCACAGCATGGGCAGCGGGATGGGGAAGAGCAGGGCGAGGGTCTTGACCGCGCCGCGCAGCACGGACTCGAAGAAATGCGCGGGCTGGCCGCTCTCGGCCTTGACCGTGCGCAGGCCGAAGGTGCGCTTGCCCAGAGTCGATCCCTTGAACAGCGCCTCCACCAGCCCGAAGTAGATCCAGAAGATGAGCATGGCCTTTTCCCAGGCGTAGGCGAGCATGGCGACCATCGGGCTGTCGGCGGTGGGCTGGGGGACGGGCGGCGGCTCCTCGCCGTTGAGCTGGGCTTCCTCGACGGAGGCGGCGTAGCCGTCGATAGTTGCGATGAACTCCTGCATCCCCTCGTAGTGGTACTGAGGCAGCAGGACCTTTACCAGCAGGAACAGGGTGAAGAAAAACACCAGCACGAAGTCCATCAGGAAGGCCAGCATCCGCACACCCATGCCTGCCAGCCGCGGCTGAGGCAGCAGCGGAGGCAGGGAAGAGCCTCTGGGCAATCCGGGCGGGGTCGGGTCGGGCATCTGGGCCGGTTGCTAGGACTGGCTCAGCTTGAAAGCCTTGAGCGTGTTCTTCATCAGCATGGCCACGGTCATGGGGCCGACCCCGCCGGGGACCGGTGTGATGGCGCTGCACATGGGCGCGACGGCTTCGAAATCCACGTCACCCACCAGGCGGTAACCGCTCTTGCGGCTGGCGTCTTCCACGCGGTTGATACCCACGTCGATCACGACCGCGCCTTCCTTGATCATGTCGGCGGTGATGAACTTCGCCCGCCCGATGGCCGCGACAACGATGTCGGCCTGCGAGACGATAGCGGGCAGGTTCTGGGTGCGCGAGTGGCAGACGGTGACGGTGGCGTCCCCGAACTCGGCCTTCATCATGAGCAGGAGCGAGACGGGCTTGCCCACGATGAGGCTGCGCCCGACCACGGCGACGTTTTTACCCTTGGTCTGGACGCCGGAGCGCTTGAGCAGTTCGATAATGCCCGCCGGGGTACAGGCCACGAAGGCGCTCGGGTCTTCCTGGCAGAGCTTGCCGATGTTGGCGGCGTTGAAGCCGTCCACGTCCTTGAGCGGGGAGACGCGGTTAAAGACTTCGCGCTCGTTCATGTGCGCGGGCAGGGGGGCCTGCACGAGGATGCCGTGCACGCCGGGGTCGGCGTTCAACTCGTCGATGATGAGGAAAAGCTCCTCCTGGGTGGTGCTTTCGGGCAGCACGCACAGGCGGCTTTCGATGCCGACTTCGGCGGCGATGCGCTGCTTTTTGTTCACGTAGGAGACCGAAGCCGGGTCTTCGCCCACGCGGATAAAGGTGACGCAGGGTTGCCCCATGAGGGAGGCGACTTCGGCGGCCACGTCGGCCTGCACCTGCTTTGAGATCGCGTTACCGTCAATCAATTCCATTCCCCCGACAGAAAAGCTCACGCCGCCACTTGGCAATGCCGGATTTTAAGGGGCAACGCCTCTTCTTGTCCCGTGCGGCACGCACTGCGGGGTTTGGGGGCGCACGGCCCCCTGATACTAATAGCGATTGAGGCGGATGAACTTGGCCTTGATCAGGATCGGGACGGTGCCGCCGATTTTTTCGGGCAGACCTTCGACGGTGACGGGCTTGTCCAGGTACGCCTCGATGGGGGAAACCAGCAGGGCGTTCTCAATATCGACGTAGGCGATGCGTTTGCCGGAGCGGTCTTGTAGCGCGTAGGCGTAGTCAGGTCCGAAAAAGTCGAAGCTGAAACCCCGGACGCGGGTAAAGACGCCCTCGTACAGGTGCGGGACTTCACGGGAAAGGATTTGCGACTGCGGCGAACTGGTGGTGGCCACCGGCATGTAGCCGGGAGGCGGAGCCTTCGGGCGTTGCGGCTGGGCGACGACCGGAGCCGGGGCCGCTGTCTTCGCGGGAGCCGGGGCGGTGGTCCTGGCGGCGGGGGGCGGTGTCTGCTTGGCCGGGAGCGGTTCGAGCAGTTCGAGTTCTTCCACCGCGATGATTTCGCCGCCCTCCTGGGTCACGGGAATCGTGCTCACCGCCATGCTGCCGGAGGTCTGGCCGACCGGGATCGTACTCACGGCCACGCCGGGCGCACTGGAGGCAGCCGCCGGGGTGGAGGCCGCCCGCTGGGTCGTGGCGCCCGCTGTAGTGGCGGCTCTGGCGGGCGGCATACTGGGCAGCGGCGGGAAAAGGGCCGGATTCTTATAATAGACGTGCCCCTCGCCACGGTAGGAAACGGTGGCCCAGTTGCCGGAGCGGTCGATCACCTTGGCATTGGCCCCATAGGGGATGCGAATGATGATGCCGCTGCTGGTGCTTTTGCGGATAAAAAGAGGCGCGCCGGGGTTGAAGGTGCCGTCCGCATTGGTGTTGGGGATCTCCACGAAGCCGACGTACTGGCCCGGATAGGCGATACGGTACCAGTTGTTGTCAACCGTGCCGTTAATGACGGGGTGCTCCGGTCCGAGTGCTTCGACCTCCGCGAGGGGGGCCGTCTTGAACACGACGCCGTTATCCTCCGGTTCCAGGTAGAGGTTGACGGCGGGCTGGGCCTGGAGAGTGACTGCGGCCAGCAGGGATAAAATGGCGATAAGGCTACGCATCGCTAGATGCCTTAACCTATCATGCAAACCCGCCGGAGGGTCAACTGGAAAAGGCGGATTGCCAGGTTTGGGAGTTTGAGGGTTTCGGGTTTGAAAGTTTGAGCGTCGCGCAGGCGAGGCCGTCGCAAACTTTTGAACGCTCCAACTTTCAAACTCCCAAAGTGCCCTCACGACCCGGGCTTGGAGGCGGGGAGGGCGGCGAGTTCGGGGGGGAGCTTGTCGGCCTCGTAGGTGGGGAAGCTCAGCTCCAGCAGCGAAGTCAGCGGCACCTCAAAGGTCGTCTGGCCCTGGCTGCGGTCTACCAGCACGGCTACGCCGACGCAGTTGCCGCCCTCGGCCTTGACGATGTCGAGCGCCTCGCGCACACGACCGCCGCGTGTGATCACGTCCTCGACGACGAGGATGCGCTCGCCCGGCTCGATCTTGAAATTGCGCCGCAGGGCGAGTTTGTCGTCCACTTTTTCGACGAAAAGAAACCGCGCATCGGCCTGCCGGGCGACTTCCTGCCCGATGACGAGCCCGCCCATAGCCGGGGCCACCACCGTGTCGAAGGTGTCCGCGCCGACCTTTTCCAGCAGCAGCTCGGCCAGCCGGGTGACTTGCTTCATCCGCTCGCACACCCGCGCGCATTGGAAAAAGTGCCCGCTGTGCAGCCCACTGCGCAGCACAAAGTGCCCCGTGAGCAGGGCGCCGGTTTCCTTGAAAATGCTTAAAACTTCGTTCTGAGTCTCGGACATGGCCGCTAACTCAGACAAACCCCAGCCCCGCACGCAATATTTTTACTGAGAGGCGCGGGTTGCACCCGCAGGCACTGAGGGGGGCAAGCCCCCTACGCGTCTAAAAGGCCACTACCCCCAGCGGACGGACGGAGAAGGAGCTGAGAGCGCTAGTTGGCTGAGGTCTTGGGGGCGATTTCCCGGGAGCGGTGGCGGTGTTGCTGTCGCAATGGGTGGATTTTGGGGCAAGCGGACGGTCAGCGTCAGGGGGCAGGCGCCTTTCTGGCGCCGATGGGGCACAGCCCCATCATTGTCCCGTGCGGTCACGCACCCCGCGCAAAAAGGGTTGCGGGAATCGGGCGGGGGGCCTACATAGACCGGCTTTTAGTCTGCATGTACCTGCGCGAACTCGTCATTAACGGCTTCAAGAGCTTTGCCGACCGTACCCGTGTCCAACTGGACAAGGGGGTGACGTGCATCGTCGGGCCCAACGGCTGCGGCAAGAGCAACATCGTGGACGCGATCCGCTGGGTACTGGGCGAGCAGTCGGCCAAGGCCATGCGCGGCAGCAAGATGCAGGACGTCATCTTCCAGGGCACCGACCGGCGCAAGCCCTTGCCCTCCTGCGAGGTTTCACTCGTCTTCTCCGACTGCGAGGCCGAGCTGGGCACGCGCTTCAACGAGGTCGAGATCACCCGCCGTGTGGACCGCGAGGGCGGGGGCGACTACTTTATCAATGGCAAGCGCTGCCGCCTGAAGGACATCCAGAACCTGTTCATGGACACCGGCGTGGGCCGGGCCAGCTACTCGTTTATGATGCAGGGGCAGATCGACCAGATCCTCTCCTCGAACCCGCAGGAGCGCCGCACGATCTTTGAAGAAGCCGCCGGGATCACCCGTTACAAGGCGCAGCGCAAGGAGGCCCTGAACAAGCTTTCCCTCGTGGACCAGAACCTGTCCCGCGTCACCGACGTGATCGAGGAAGTGGGCCGCCAGATCGGCTCGCTCAAGCGCCAGGCCAGCAAGGCCCTGCGCTACCAGCGGATCAAGCACCGGCTGACCCACCTTGACCTGGCCTGGAACACCTTCCAGTACGCCCGCCGCAAGGCCGCCGTGGCCGACGTGGAGAAAAAGGCCGAGCAACTGCGCTCCGACGTGAGCCGCCTCTCCCGGCATCTGGACGAGGCCGAGGGCGGGCTTGAGGGCCGTCGCTCCGAGCGGGCCGAGCTTTTTACCGCGCTTCAGGAGGCCCAGCAGGCCGTTTCCGACCTGCGCTCGGAGATGGAAAATGCCGCCAATCAGGCTGACTTCGCCGAGGTGCGGGTGGGGGATATTTCCCGCCGCATCGAGGAGATCGAGGCCGAAGTGGACGGCATGGAAAGCCAGCGCAGCGCCATTGACGAGCAGGCCGCCTCCACTGAGCAGGACAAGCAGATGGCGCTCGACCTCATGGGGACCTCCGACGAGGCCTTTCGCGAGCGCAACGACGCCTTTCAGGGCCTGCTGGCCCGCCTCCGCGACGCCGAGCAGCGGCTCGATGAGTACAAGCGCGACCTGCTTATCCGCGAGGGTTCGCTGACCCGCCTGCGTTCCCAGTGTACCACTCTGGAGGTGGATTTGAAGACTTTTCAGATCAAGCACAGCGACCTCAGCGACGGGCTTTACCAGGCCCGCGAACAGGGCGAAGTGCTGGCCGTGCGCCGAGACGAGACCGCCCGCGTGCTCGACGAGCGCGAGCGCCAGGCCGAGGAGGCCGCCACCGGCGTAGCTGAGTCCCAGTCGGAGGTGCAGCGCCTGCGCGGCGAGTTCCGTGAGCTCCAGAAGGAGATTCAGGAAATGGACCGCACGGTGGCCCGCCAGAGCGCCCGGCTGACCACGCTGGAGGATTTGCAGAAGCGTTTCGAGGGCTTCTCCGCCGGAGCCAAGGCCATCCTGCAGGGCAAGCTCGACGAGGTCTTGCCCCGCGATGAATTTCACCCCCTGACCGCCCTGCTCGACATCGACGAGGGCCACGCCGGAGCCATCGAAACCCTGCTCGGCGGTTCCGCCGATGCCGTGGTCCTGCGCGACAAGTCCCGCACTGCCGAGGTGCTGGCCGCGTTGGAGGAGCGCAAACTGGGTCGTGTATGTCTCCAGGTGGAGACACCGACCCCCGGCTACGTCAACAAGGAGTTGCCCGAGTGGCTTGTGCCCGCCCACCGGGTGGCCCGGGGGCGCGACGACTCCGCCCGCGAACTGGTTTCGAGCTTCCTCGACGGTTGCTACCTGTGCGAGAGCCTGGCGCAGTTTCTCGACTTTTGGCGGGAGCGGGCCGACTTCACTTTTACGCTCGTGGCCACGCAGGCCGGCGAACTGGTGGACCGGCGCGGACTGGTTTTCGGCGGCGGCCCGCGCAAGGGCCAGCAGGAGGAGAGCTTTATCCAGCGCGTGGCGCACATCAAGCGCCTGCGCGCCGACATCGAGCGCGACAACGAGACCCTGACCCAGCTCAACGAGCGGGCCATGCAGCTCCAGGCCGACATGGACGCCGCCGACCAGGCGGTGGAGGACAACCGCAAGCGCGAGAACGAGATCCGACAGGAGCTTTCCAGCCTCAAGGCCGAGCTTCGCGCCGCCGAGCAGTCGCTCAACGAAAACGCCAGCGCCGTCAACCGCCAGCAGAAACAACTCGAAGAACTGGAGGCCAACCGCGAGGACGCCGAAAAGCGTTTGGCCGATGGCCGGGCCAGCCTCGAAGGGGCCGAAACCGCCCTGACCGAGCAGCGCGACAAGATCACCCAGACCGAGAGCGACCTTCAGCACATGCGCGCCGAGCGCGATGCGCATCAGGAGGGCCTGGCCGAAGTCCGCCTCGAACTGGCCGAAAAGCGCCAGCGGCTGGAGTTGCTCGACCGCGGCCTGACCGAAGCCCGTTCGCAGGCCCGGCAACTGGACGAGCGTCTTTTACGTCGCCGTCAGGAGGCCGACACGCTGCGCGTGCAGGTCGAGGAGCTGCGCCGCGATTCGGAGGTGCAGCGCGCCCGCGCCAACGAGATCGAAAAGACCCTTTCCGTCACCGCCGAGACCCTGCAGGCCAAGCGCGAGGCGCTCAACACGGTCGAGGCCGCCATCCGCGAGGCCGAGAACGAACTTGGCGGTGAGCGCACCGAGTTGCGCGAGAAGGAGACCGCCCTCAACGGTTGCGAAGTCAAGCTGGCCGAGGAGCGTTCGCAGACGAACTTTCTGGCCGAAAAGGTCCGCACCGAGTATGAGCGCGAGATCATGTACATCGACTGGAAGGCCGAACTGTGGGCCGCCGACGAGAAATTCGAGACCCGGCTCAAGCTCGACGACATCGACGAGGACGAGGGCCTCATCGCCAAGAGCAAGGGTGAGCGCGGCGAGCCGACGGCGGAGGACTTCGCCGCCATGGACGATACCGACTGGCCCGTGGTCGAGGCCGAGATCCGCGACTTGCGCAACCGCATCCACTCGCTGGGCGCGGTCAACCTCGTGGCCATCGAGGAGTACGCCGAGCTCAAGGAGCGCTACGACTTCCTCAACTCCCAGAGCGAAGACCTCTGGAAGTCCAAGGAGGAACTGCTCAAGGCCATCGACGAGATCAACGCGACCTCGCAAAAGATGTTCTCGGAGACCTTCGAGCAGATCCGCAAAAACTTTAAGTTCACCTTCGAAAAACTCTTCGGCGGCGGTGTGGCCGACCTCGCGCTGATCGAGGCCGAGGACATCCTCGACTCCGGCATCGAAATCACCGCCCGCCCGCCCGGCACCAAGCTCAAGACGCTCTCGCTCCTCTCCGGGGGGCAGCGCACCATGACCGCCGTGGGCCTGCTCTTTGCGATCTACATGGTCAAGCCCAGCCCCTTCGCCGTGCTCGACGAGCTGGACGCCCCGCTCGACGACGCCAACATCGGGCGCTTTGTCGGCATCCTGAAGCAGTTCACGAAGTACTCGCAGTTTCTCGTGGTCACGCACAGCAAGCGCACGGTCTCCGCCGCCGACTCGATCTACGGCGTCACCATGCAGGAGCGCGGTGTCACCCGTCTGGTCTCGATGCGCTTCAACTCGGACACCGAGGAGGCCATCGAAGTCGAAGAGGGCGGCTCAGGCGTTTAGAGCGGTTTAAATAAAGTCGTAGCCCCACAAAAAGGCCGAATGGCTAAATAGTTAAATGGCTAATTGTTGTTTTCTACGTTCCGCATCCAACAATTAACAATTGGCCATTTAACCATTTAACGATGGTGGCTACAGTATTTCTTAAACCGCTCTAGTGTGGTGAGTCTAAAGTTTTCGTCATAATAATATTGATATTTTCTATGATTACGTCATTTATTTATTAATGACACGTCCAGGCCGTCCGGCCACGCCCATAACCTTGTCTTTAGAAGAGCAATCGGCCCTTGAAGGGCTGGTTCGTAAGCGTAATGCACCGGCGCAGGAGGTTCAGCGAGCCAAGATGGTCTTGCTGGCTTCGCAGGGGCTGAGCAACCGGAGCATTGCCGCGGAGTTGTCCGTCAAGGCGCACACGGTGGGTTACTGGCGCAATCGTTTTGCCGCCGGGCGGTTGCCCTCATTGAGCGAAGCGCCGCGCAGTGGCCGCCCCCGTACGATTAGCGATGAGCAGGTGGCCGAAGTGGTGCGTCTGACTTTGGAGCAAAAGCCGGAGTGTTCCACCCACTGGAGCACCCGAACGATGGCTCAGCGCATGGGCCTGTCCCAAACGAGGATCAGCAACATCTGGCGTGCCTTTCAGTTGCAACCGCATCGCACTGAGAGCTTCACGCTCTCGAAGGACCCTTACTTCGTGGACAAGGTGCGCGACGTGGTGGGCCTGTACATGAGCCCGCCGGACAACGCCCTGGTCTTTTGCGTGGATGAAAAGAGCCAGATACAGGCCCTGGAGCGCAGCCAGCCGGTTCTGCCTCTGCGTCCGGGCGCGCCCGAGCGGCAGACCCACGATTATTACCGCCATGGCACCACCTCGCTCTTTGCCGCTCTTGACGTGGCTACCGGAGAGGTCATCAGCAGCCTCAAGCCACGTCATCGCAGCCGCGAGTTCCTCAGCTTTTTGCGCCAGATCGAACGCACCGTGCCCGAGGGGTTAGACATTCACATCGTTCTGGACAACTACGCCACTCACAAGACCGACACCGTCAACCAGTGGCTCAGCAAGCGTCCTCACTGGCACCTGCATTTTATCCCCACGCACTCCAGTTGGCTCAACCAAGTCGAACGCTTCTTCGCCCTCATCACCACCCGGGCCATCCGGCGAGGCTCCTTCGCAGCACTCGAGCAACTCAAGCAGGCCATCAACGACTATATCGACCTCCACAACCAAAATCCAAAGCCATTCGTTTGGACCGCTTCCGCCGATGCCATACTCGGGAAGGTCGCTCAATTATGCCGAAAACTTTAGACTCACCACACTAGTGTGCTGTGAGCTAAGTTCCTCGCATAAGTTTTGGGGTGCAACCCAGTTTGGATGTTCCTCAGGGATTGTTGCTTTTAGCCAAGCTAAAAGCAACAATCCCTGACGCGATGCGGCAGCATCGAAAGTGCAGGCTATGCCTGCTGCGGGGCTTGGGGGCGCATAGCCCCCAAAAAATATGCAGCAAACTTCGGTAACCGCACACTAGTGTCGTGTTAGCTAAGTTCTTAACAAATGTTAATGGCCACAAAAAGGCACAAGAAGCACAAAAAACTTCGTGGATACAGAGGTCGCTCTGCGTCTTTGCGCCTCTGCGGTGAAAATATTTTTATCAGGAACTAAGCTAACGGGACACTAGCAGAGCGTGCTCCGTGCCAAGCGGCGGTATCGGTAGCCGCCAAGGACGAGCAGGCCCGCCAACCCGCCGAGCCAGGTGGTGATGGCGGGTTCGGGGATGGCTGAGCCGACGGCGTAATTCACCGTGAAAACAATATCCGCGTCGATGTTCTCAAAGGTGATCTGGCCGGAACTGTCGGGGGCCACGCCAATCTGCTCGAAGGAGTAGTTGATGGTGAAGGCACCGTCCCAGATGACGGCTAACAGCGAGTCGAAGTACTCGACGCTGTAAAAGGTCAGCTTGCCAAAGGAGGCGTCGAATCCGCCGATGCCGGTCAGGTCTTCGGGAGTGAAGCCGCTGATCGGGTTCCAGGGGATGCCCTCGACCAGAAAGTCCTCGTACTCCCCGTAGTGATACGCCCCGGAGGGCACGACGACGGCGATGGCGTTGGTCAGGTTCGCTCCGGCGGAGCCGGTGGTCCATGTCGATGCGCCCAGGTCCAGGGTATCGGTGCCGCTGAAGGTGATTCTGGTTTCGTTGGCCGAGAGCGCCTCGAAACTGATCAGTAACTGCGCGCGCGCGCAGGCGAGAGAGGCCAGCAGCGTCAGCAGGCTGACACCGGTGGTGGTCCAGATGGAGTTCGGTTTCACGGTTGTGGGGAGTCGGTGGTGAGGGTGGAGAGAGGATATTCGAAAGCAGTTTTCGCGCCATCAGGTCTCGGAATCAGGTGGATTTCTCCCCCACCGAATGAGGGCTTCGAGGGCTCCTGTACGGGTTGAAATTTCTGTTCGCTGTATCTGTTTTGGTGGGTGCTGATGTGCTAGACTGGGCGGGTCGGGAGTCATCGGTATGGTGTCCTGAGGTCCGGGGACGGGACCCCTCCCCGGAGGCGTCGTATTCTTTTCTTCCTAGACAAGTCATGAGCGGAGGACTATCTGTCACTCTTTTTCGAGCAATGAAGATCTACATCAATGGCAAGTTTTACGGCCGGGACGAGGCAAAGGTTTCGGTTTTCGATCATGGCTTCCTCTATGGGGACGGTATTTTCGAAGGCATCCGCGTATACGGCAGTAACGTCTTCGAGCTCGACGAACACCTGAAGCGGCTGGAGTACTCGGCCAAGGCGATCATGCTGGAAATGCCCTGGACCCGCCAGGAAGTTTCCGACGCGGTCTGTGAAACCTGCCGCCAGAGCGGCGTGACCGACGGCTATATCCGGCTCATCGTCACCCGCGGCGCCGGTGCTCTGGGCCTCTCGCCCAAGACCTGCCACGATCCGCAGCTCATCATTATTGCCGACCAGATCCAGCTCTACGCGCCGGAAGTTTACGAGAACGGCCTCAAAATCATCACCTCGGCCACGCGCCGCAACAGCCCGGCTGCCCTGCCGCCGATGGTCAAGAGCCTGAACTACCTGAACAATATCCTGGCCAAGATCGAGGCGAGCAACCTCGGCTACCAGGAGGCGATCATGCTCAACAACGAGGGCTACGTCGCCGAGTGCACCGGAGACAACATTTTCGTCCTCCAGGGGGGCAAGCTCTACACCCCGCCGGTTTCCTCCGGCTCGCTGACCGGGATCACCCGGCAGGTGGTGGTGAACATCGCCGCCGAATTGGGGGTCCCGCTGGTGGAAACCGCGCTCACCCGCTACGACCTGTGGGTGGCCGAGGAAATGTTCCTCACGGGTTCGGCGGCCGAGATCATCGGCGTGGTCGAAGTCGATCACCGCAAGATCAGCAACGGCAAGCCCGGCCCCGTGACCGGCAAGTTCCTGCAAGCCTTCCGCGAACGCGTCACCCGCGACGGGACCAAGCTCTAAGGGCACCCCGGCATTTGGATTGCGGGCTTATGTCACCCGCTACCTGATTATACCGATTCTCTCCGGGTTTGAAGGTTACCGTTCTGGCGAAGGAACGAAGTTCAGTCCTAAAAGTTTTTCAGGGAGAGCGCGAAAGGGTGTTTTTTTCAAAAAAACACCCTTTCGTATAACCCTTAAAGCTGCTTAGAACTGATATCAGTCGTTGTCGGCGCCGCGGCGTTCTTCCTCGCGGCAGTCGTTCATGACGCGCAGCCAGACTTCGCGCAGGTCGAAGAGCGTGCGGGTGGTCTCAGCCTGGAAGAGGTTGAGGATGCGCAGGTTCTTGATCGAGAGTTTCTGGAGGAGGGAGAGGCTGTGGTTGATGGCCGAGAGCGAGTTTTTCAGGTGGCAGACGGTCAGGTTGAAATCGCCCATGTCGAGGGCGTTGATGGCCATGACCGCGTTGAGTTCGCCCGCGTGCAGGCTGGCCGAGAACCGGCCGACCTCGACCGGGTTGATCGAGCGCTGGTTCTGGAGCGTGAACATCTCCCAGCACTTGAACAGGTGCTGGTAAAGACCGTGAGTGACGATGTAGACCGGGTGTTTGTGGATCGTGTACGGATCCAGATCGCTCTCGCCTTCGCGGCGGGGGCGTTCGCTGTCGTCGTCGTCGGAAAATGAGTTGTCTTCCGCCGAATCGCCGGGGGACCATTCCTCGTTGTCCCATCCCATGATCCGGGCGATGGCGTCGAGGTGGTCTGGCTCGTGTTTGAGTTTGTGGTAGTGGTTGAGGAATTCTGAAATCTCGCGTTCGTTATCCCTCAGGTACCGCTGCCAATCGTACTCATTCCAGGCCAAGTCCTCATTCTGATCCCAATCTCCGTCTGAATAGTTTTCGAAATCGAATCCGCTCATGTGGCGTGCCTGGGTTGGCGGTTAATGCTTGAGTGTAATGTTTCCCAGCCTTCGGTTTTTTTCAATCCCGAATTGAGAGTAAGTTATATCGTACTCTATTCCAGCAGGTAAGGGGCCAACTTTTTCCAAAATCGGCTCGCGAAAACGGGTGGATTTCTGCTTTTGTGGAGGTACCCCGAAAAAGCGCCCCAATGGTGGGTACGTCCCGTTGCCCGCCCGGCTTCTGCCTGTGTTGGTAAACGCCACAACTCTCAAACTCTTAAACTTTCAAACTCTCAAACTTTTCCGCATGTCGCAGACCGTATTCGCCGCCGATGTCCACTTCTCCGGCCATGTGCAGGGGGTGGGGTTCCGCTACACGACGCTTCAGGTGGCCAAGGAGTTCGCCGTGGTCGGCGAGGTGAAGAACCTCTCCGACGGGCGCGTGTACTTGCGGGCCGAGGGCGAGCGGGCCGAAGTCGAGGCCTTCGTGGAGGAGGTTGGCCGGGCGCTGCGCTCCTACATCCGAGAAACCGAGGTGAAAACGGAAACTTGCAATTCGCGCTATCGCGGCTTTACTATCAGTCGTTAATGGAAGCCCCTGCCATCCGTATCCATGATCTCGTCAAGGATTTCCGCATCGGCCTGCGTGGCTGGAAGCTGCGGGCCGTGGACGATGTTTCTCTCGACATTCACGATAACGAGGTTTTCGGCCTGCTCGGTCCCAATGGCTGCGGCAAGAGCACGACCATGAAGGTCGTCCTCGGCTTGCTGGAGCCGACTTCCGGCGGCTGCGAGATCTACGGCGTCCCCAGCCATCAGGTGAAGTCCCGGCTCAACGTCGGCTTTTTGCCCGAAGCGCCGTACTTTTACCGTTACCTGACCGGGCGCGAGCTGCTGAAGTTCTATGCCAAGGTGTGCAGCGTTGAGCCGGGCAAGATCAAGCAGCGGATCAAGGACGTACTCGATATGGTGGGGCTGACCGAGGCGGCGGACCGCCGGGTGGGCACCTACTCCAAGGGCATGCTCCAGCGCATCGGGATCGCCCAGGCCATCGTCCATGACCCCAAGCTCATCATCCTTGATGAGCCGACGGCGGGCGTGGACCCCATCGGTTCGGCCGCTATCGCCGACCTCATCCGCGAGCTCAAGAAGCAGGGCAAGACGATTATGCTCTGCTCGCACCTGCTGGCGCAGGTCGAGGGCGTCTGCGACCGCGTGGCGATCATGGACCGGGGCAAGGTCGTGCTGGAAGGCGAAGTGGACGACCTGCTGAGCAAGCACGACCAGCAATCGCTGCTGGTAAACAATTTTCCCGAGGCCGCCCGGGCCGAGGTCGAGGCCGTGCTGGCCAGGCACGGCTCCAAGCTGGTCGGGGTGGACACGCCGCGCATCAGCCTGGACGACCTTTTCCTCAAACACACCGGCAAGGGAGGCAAGTCATGAGCGGATCCTGTCACCGTATCCTCACCATCGGACGCAACACCTTTCTGGATGCCGTCCGGCAGAAGTTTTTTAACGCGCTGGTCATCCTGTCGGTGGCGCTGATTGTCAGCTCGCGCTTTTTCCGGCAGTTCGACTTTGGCAGCGGCGAGCTGAAGTTCATCGCGGACTTCGGGCTGGGGGCGATCCTGCTCTTTGGCTCGATCCTGGCCGTGGTTGCCACCGCGCAGCTCTTTTACAGCGAGATCGAGAACCGCACGGCCCTGACCATCCTGGCCAAGCCGGTGTACCGCTGGGAGTTTCTGGCCGGAAAGTTCCTCGGCGTGTTCCTGCTGCTGCTGGTCTTTACCGCGCTGATGTCGGGCATCCTCGGCGTCATGCTCTACTGGCGCGAGAGTGCGCTCATGGAGCGTTTCGGGGACCAGTTTGAGGACGGGCACCGCCTGGTCAGCTACGGCGGGCTCTTCGGCTTCGCCGTTCTCCAGTGGCTCAAGCTCGGGGTGCTCTGCGCGGTCACGCTGTTCGTTTCCAGCTTTTCCAATACCAACCTGTACTCGGTGGTCGTGTCGTTCTTCGTCATGATTATCTGCCAGCTTCAGTACATCGCTCGCGACAGTTGGGAAAACATCGGCAACCCGGTGCTCAAGGGCCTCGTCTGGGCGTTGAGCCTGCTGTTCCCGAATTTCCAGATGTTCAACGTGGGCGACGTGATGCTCTTTCCGCACGACGCCACGGAGCAACTCGGAGCGTTCACGCCCTGGGCCATCGGGGGCTACGGGCTCGTCTATATCGTCGTTTTCATCGGACTGGCCGTGTACGCCTTCCGCCGCCGGGAAATCTAAGTCATGGATTTGAAGCGAAACATCTGGGTGCGCCGCACGGTCACGCTGTTGGCCTGCTTCTGCACGCTGCTGGTGGTCGGCCTGGTGCTGTCGCCGCTCCAGCGCCACGCCTGGGGCAAGGTGCGTTCGCTCCAGCCGGAGCTGAACCTCAAGGAGGTCGAGGGCGCGCTGGGGCAGGGCCTGGTCATCGGCCTGCTGGGCGGATTCCGCACGATCATCGCGGACATGGTTTTCATCCGGGCAAATGTTTACTGGGAGAAAAAGGACCGCGAAAAAACCGAGGCCCTCATCAACCTGACCACGGCCATCGACCCGCGCCCGATGTTTTTCTGGCTCAACGGCTCGCGCATCATGGCCTACGACATCCCGATCTGGCGCATCAACGAGGCGGGCGGCCTGGACGCCGTCCCCAGGAGCGTGCAGGATCAGATCTACAACCAGCAGGCGCAGCGGGGGATCGACTTCATCGACCGCGCCGGGAAGTACTTCCCCGACGACTACCGCATCCCGCTGGAAAAGGCCCAGATCTACAACAACAAGATGAAGGACAAGGAGAAGGCGGCGGAATACTTCCTCAAGGCGTACCGCACCAAAGACGGGCCCTACTACACGGCCCGCATCTACGCCGAACTGCTGCGTCAGATGAAGCGCGACCAGGAAGCGTACGACTTTTACCGCCAGCTCTACTCGGAACTACCCGACGACGACATGCGCGCGAACAAGCCCGTCGTCCTCGAACGCATCCGCGAACTGGAAAACGAGCTTAACGTGCCCGCCGTCCAGCGCCTGCCCGCGCAGGAGAACGAACGTTACCTGACCGGCTACATGCAGGATGAGCTCCCGGTCGGTGTGCAGACTCCCCTTGGCAACACCCAGGTCTATCCCGGCGAAATGTACCCCGAGCCTGAGCCTCAGCCTTCGCACGCTGACAGTCACGAAGGCCACAGTCACTAGTGGGGGAGAGTCGTTAAAATCCTTTTCGGGGTTGTGCGCCGCGGAACTCCGGTGCGTGGCGTCCGATCCGACTCAGAGCTTATCCAGGCAAATCCTCTGTGCCTTTTGTGGTTAGAAAAAGAACCCGCCAACGGCCCTCGTGAGGGCTTTGCTTACCGGCGAACTTTCTCTGCCGCTCTTCCCGGCCTTCCTGTTAAAAAAATCCTCCGACTCCGAAAGCCGCTTACAAAATCCCCGGCATCTGGGGCAGCCACAGGGCGATGGCGTGGTTGAGCGAGCCGTCTTCCTGCATGGTGGTGAGGGCGGTGTTGACCTTGTTTTGCAGGGCGGTGTCGTCCTTGCGCATGGCCCAGCCGAGGTGTTCGACGGTGAGGTTCTGCGGGACGGCCACAATCTCGTCACCGGCGCGCTTGGAGGCGATCCAGAGAATGACGGGCGAATCATAGATAAAGAGGTCCACCTGGCCGCGCACGAGGGCGTCGGTCGCCTGCTCCGGGGTGGAGAACTCGACCGGCTTGGCCCGCGGGAAGTGATTGTCCACGAAGTTGGCTCCGGTGGTATCGCTGATGACTCCGGCCTGGGCGC
This sequence comes from Ruficoccus amylovorans, assembly GCF_014230085.1. Taxonomy (NCBI): domain Bacteria; kingdom Pseudomonadati; phylum Verrucomicrobiota; class Opitutia; order Puniceicoccales; family Cerasicoccaceae; genus Ruficoccus; species Ruficoccus amylovorans. Next base: position 92,871 of record NZ_JACHVB010000064.1, read on the forward strand.
GGGTGCTGAGGATGTTGTTGATGGAGTTGTAGCGCACCTTGTCCTCGCTGCGGACCATGGCCATCTGGCCGTACTCCAGATAGGGCTCGGAAAAGGCGACGAGGTCTTCGCGCTCGCGGGTGACGGTCATGCCCGACATCACGATGTCGATGCGCTTGTCCTGCAAGGCCGGGATCATGTCCTCCCACTCCAGCTCGACGAATTGCACCGGGCGCTTGAGCTGCTTGCCCAGCAGGCGGGCCAGGTCGATCTCGACGCCTTCGAGCTTGTCTCCGGTCTTGAAGACCAGGGGCGGCGAATCCGGGGTCACGCCGACTTTGAGCGGGGCGACGCGGAAGGGGCTCAGGTTGGGCCGGTCGGTGTCCTGGCCGACGAGCGGCAGGGCCAGCGTGAACAGGAGCAAGAAGCGGAGGATGTGAGAGCGGATGTCCATGCGTGCTGCTGAAATATCCCCAATGCGCCCGAAAAAGCCAGTCAAAAGCGGCTCGGGCGGATATTTAAGAAGGTCGGCGCAGGGGCCGGGATGACTGTGTGCGCGTGCTTTAGGCAGCGAGGATTAATAAATATCCGGGCTTGTGCACGGCGGGGAGAGTTCCTTTAGTGGCCGCCATGCAACTGCTTCCCCGGACCTCTTTTCTCGGCCTTCTGCTCCTCTCGGCCCTGGCGGCTCTTCCGCTGCATGGGCAGGACGGGCAGACCGCCGGCGAATACGCCTACACGCCCACCGGCACCGACTGGGACGAATGGGACGATGTCAACACCGAGGCCTGGAGCAGTTTTGAGAGTTTTGACATGGAGCGCTGGGTCGGCACCTGGGATGACCAGTCGTTCGGGCTGAACTTCAGCTACGAGTCACAGACGGTGATCTGGGGCTCGCAGGCCGCCCAGCAGTCGATCATGCCGGAATTCGTCTGGCTGGGGCCGCTTTTCGGGGGGGAGGGCTACACGTCGATCAAGGGTATTATCCCGCTGGATTCGCGTTTTTCCGAGCAGATGTTCATCTACGGGGGCTGGAAGTATCATCTGACCCCGGACGTTGACGTGGACATCGGTGGCAACATCGTCCTGGCCACGAAGCAGAACTACGGTCCCGGCGTACCCACGCCCTGGGGTTCGGGCTGGTCGGATCGGGGCACGGTCTATATCGGGCTGATCGCGAACTGCCTGCTGCACCCCTCGGTATACATGGAGTACGACTTCATGCTCGACCAGAAGAACCTGATTTTCGCCATCCAGCAGGACTGGGACCTGCACGAGGAGTTCGGGCTGCCCGAGGGGCTGGTGCTGGACTTCGAGGCGCGCTTCGGCTGGCTCTCCGCCAACGCCTGGCTCGGTAACGGGCGTACGCCCGGCGGCCAGCAGTGGCGCAACGGGTACGTCTATTCGGAGAACCAGCTCAACCTGATTTACAACTTCTTCGAGGGCTTTTCCACCTACGTTGGCGTCCGCTACGCCTGGAACAACGACGGCACCGGCCCGACCGGCATCAACGGCATCGAGATGGGCCCGGACAGCATGGTGTGGTTTGGGGCCGGGGTCGGCTACGAGTTTTAAACGGCCGGGGTTAACGTCACACGCCTGACAAAGGGGGTTGCCTTGCGGGCCAGAGTGGGTTCACAGTGTTTTTCATGCGACAAGCATTCATTCTTTCCGCTCTGTTGTGCACGCTGGCCTGGTTCACGGGCTGCGTCAGCGAAGACACTTTCAAGCACCCGGCACCCGCCGCCCTCTCCGGCGAGTGGGTGAACGCGGGCAACGGCAACGCCCTTCAGTTTCAGGACAACAACCGCTTCTCCCTCGTCGTCGAGGGTGAGACCCCCCGCCGCCTGACCGGCTGGGCCTACTACCCGCAGAGCAACCATGTCAGCCTGCAGTTTGACTCGCGGCTGGCCATCTGCCCGGACGTGACCGGCGTCTATCTCTACGAGCGCGACGGTGACAAGCTGAGCCTGACCCCCGTCCGTGAAAGCTGTGAGGAACGCAAGGAGATGGTCGGCGGGTCCTGGGAGCAGAAGGATTCTAGCTGGTTCTAGGGCGAAGGCGCCCTCAACTGACGTTGGCTTGGTTGCTGATCGCACTATTCCACCGCAGAGGCACAAAGACGCAGAGCGATCTCTGGGTGTTTGAAGGCTTTTGTAGTCCTCTTGTGCCCTTAAATAAAGCCGTATCCCATTTGTTGGTCGGGTTCAGGCGCTAGACAGCGGCGAGGATGCCGCCGACAAAAGCGATCAGGCCGATTAGCGTCCATTCCGCCACGGCTTCATCCTTCGCCCCGATCCGCCAAGACATCAATCCGTGCAGCAGGAACGGCGACCCGAGTAGGAGGCCGAAGACGAAAATGACGATGAAACCCAACATAATACCTAAACCGTAGTACCGTATTGCCAGTGATTCAAGAGATTTGAGATCGCGTATCCTGCAGGAGAGCAACCCGCAGGTGCCCGATCAAAGCCTCTGAGTCTTTGCGCCTCTGCGGTAAAAACAAAACCATTTCGCGAGCCGCAGAGGAGATAAACGTCTGCTTTGAGCGTCATTTTTATCATACCGGTGGTTGCACCGTCGCATGAATGCTCCTAGCGTGGGGGTATGATGGCGGAGAAACCACGACGCAAGTTCAAGTGGCTGCGGCGCATTGCCATTACGGCGGTGGCGCTCGTCCTGTTTTACACCGTGTTTGGCTTTTGGGGCGTGCCCCTGCTGATCCGTTACGTGGGGCTGGCCAAGGTCAATGACAGCATCGCCGGACATGGCGAAATCGAGGCCATTTATTTTAACCCGTACACCTACCAACTGCGCGTGGAGGGCATGCAGGGCTTCACGCCGGATGGTGAGGTCGCGCTCGGGATGCGGGAGTTGCGGGTCAATTTCGCGTTCACCTCGCTCTTTGGGGACAACCTGCGCTTTCAGGAAGTTTACTTCGGCGAGCCGATGTTTAACCTGGTCGTCGATCCGGACGGAAACGTCAATATCCAGAGTGCGCTGGAGCAGTTGCAGGCGCAGGTCGAGGACCAGGTGCATCAGAACGAGGAGTCGGGTGAGCCGTTCGAGATCCCCGTCATCGAGGTCGAAATCCTTCAGGTCGAAAAGGCCACCCTCAGCGCCCGGCTGGAAAACCTCAGCGACCCCTTCGAGCGCAAGGTCGAGAACCTGTCGTTTGTGATGAAGGATATCCGGACCTCGCCCGACCGCGACAACCCCTACCATTTTACCCTCGATACAACCTCCGGCGAGGAGATCAAAATCGACGGCAGCATCAAGCTCGACCCGCTCAGCTCTGATGGGAGCATCAGCATCGACCGGATCAAGCTGGCCGATTTCTACAAGTTCACCAACGACGAACTCGGCTTCACCGTGGCCGGGGGCGAGTTGAGCTTTTCCGCCGACTATGCGTTCCGTCCGGTGCGTGAGCCCCGCGAGCTGTTTATCCAGAACGGACGCGTGCTGCTGGAAGGGTTTGAACTGCGTCCGCGTGGCTCCGACGAGCCCTTCCAGACACTGGAGCGTTTCGAGATGGATGGCATCGCCGTCTACCTGTTCCGGGGGGCGGTCGCGGTGGACAAAATCGACATCGTCAACGGCATGCTCAAGGTCGTCCGCGACAAGGCCGGGGTGCTTAGCCTTGTCCGCTACGTGACCCCGAAGGAGCGCCAGGCCGAGCTGGAGCAGATGGTGGCCGCGGAGCAGCAGGCCGACAAGGCCGCCCGCGAGTTTATCTTCGGGCTTATCGCCGACCAGCAGGACATCGGTCTGGCCTTCACTTCGGCCTGGCAGCAGTTGCAGGAGATGGTCGAAGTGAGCTGGGATCTCAAGGTCGGCCAGCTCAACGTCGAGAACCAGAACCTCATCCTCATCGACGAAGTCCCCGCCGACCCCGTCAAGGTGACGCTCGGCGAGATCAACCTCGCCGTGACCGACATGGCCAACCAGAGCGAAACGCCGTTCCCCTTCGACCTTGCGCTCAACGTCAACGAGACGGGCAAGGTCACGGCCAGGGGCACCTTTACCTCGGTCCCTCCGTCCGTGGATTTTGAGTACAACGTCGAAAACATCGACCTGACCGCTTTCAGCCCGTACGTGGCGGCTTCCTCGCCCGCCCGCCTCAATCGCGCCGTCCTCGCCAACAAGGGTAAACTCAAGGCGAGCTTCCCCGACCAGGCCCTGCCCACGGTCGAGGCCAGCTACACCGTTACGCTGACGGACTTCGACACGACCGTCGGCCCACCGCTTTACACCGCCGAGGCCCCGCTGCACGTCGCCGCCCAGCGCCTCGTCCACAGCGGGCGCACGCAGGCGAGCTTTCCGGCGGATGACCTGCCGGACATGACTTCGCTTGGCGACGCGCTGGTGGCGGGCTTCGCGCTCGGGCGCGGGGCGGACACCGAGCCGCTGGTGAGCTGGGACAAGCTGACCATCACCGCCATCGACACCGCCACCCACCCGATGAAGGCCCAGGTGGACACCGTTACGCTTGAGGGCCTGACCACCCATGTCGTTCGCGCCCCCGGCGGCGAGCTTAACCTCCTGACCGAGCTGATCCCGCAAATGCCCGACTCCGCGACTCCCCCGGCAGCAGACGCTACTTCCGCCGCCGGGGACAAGCCTGTGCCTGCGGGTCCGAGTGCGGGAAACCAGTCTCAAGCCGCCGGCGACACAGCACCCGACGGGCCGGGACCGGCCTTTGATGTCGATCCCGCTAATATCGGGCTGAAGCGCTTCGTGCTCAAGAACGGGACCGTCTCGGTCCTCGACCAGACGGTGACACCCAATGCGGCCTTTACCCTCAAGCAGATGGCGGCCACGGTCGGCCCGCTCAGCCTCGCACCCGGCGCGACGACCGACATCGACTCCAGCCTGACGCTGGAAAAGGACGGCTCGGGCACGATCAACGTCACCGGCACCACGCTGCTGGTCGATCCGCTTTCGCAGTCCACCGTCCAGGTCAACATCAGTGACCTGCCGATGACGGGCTTCTCCGGCTACGCCGTACAGGCGGTCGGTTCGCCCCTGACGGGCGGCACCTTCAACGGTGACTTCTCCTACGGGGTCAGTACCGACGAGCTCAAGGGCGACAACAAGCTGAAGATCAAAAAAGTGCGCTTCGGCCAGCGTGTGCCCGAGAGCAAGGCCCCGAATCTGCCGCTCGATCTGGGCATCGCCGTGATGGAAAACCGCGACGGCTTTATCGACCTCGACGTGCCGGTGAGCGGGAATCTGGAAGACCCCCAGTTTACGATCAGCAAGGTCGTTAGCACCGCGTTGTCCAATATCTTTGAGAAGGTCGTGACCGCGCCGTTTGCGTTGCTGGGCTCGGCCTTCGGCTCCGGCGGCGAGGCTCCGCCGAGCGAAGTCACCTTTGTCGCCGGAAGCTCAAACCTGCCGGACGCGGCCAGGGAGCCGCTCACCCTTTTGGCAAAGGCGCTTTACGACCGCCCGGCGCTTGCGCTCAACCTCGTGCCCTCGGTCGATATGAAAAAGGATGTCGAATTCTTCCGCGAGGATCTGGTGGAAGACAGCATCGAGGAACTGCGTACCCAGGAGGGCAAGGATTGGAACGACGCGGTTGAGGCGCTCTTTGACAAAGCCTTCCCCGAAGGGCTCCCGGCCAACCCCGACGGCACCGAAGTCACACTCACACCCGGCGTGATGAAGGCGAAGCTGGTCGAGGTGCAGGAGGTCCCCGACACGCTGCTGCAACTGCTCGCCCACCAGCGGGCCGAGGAGGTTAAGACATTTATCCTCGCCAGCCAGGAGCTCGACGCCGGACGCGTGGCCGAAGAGGCCCCCGAAGGCGGCTTCGCCCAGGACGGCTCCAAGGTCAGCTTCAAGCTCGGCGTGGCCAAGTCGAAGTAGGAGAAGGGGGGAAACGTGTCCGTTTGCTGCCACATCATGTGAGGTGGCCGGATACCTATTTGACTCGCCTTGAGGTTGGTTCGTGAAGAGAAAGGTCAGTGATGCCTGAGAAGGAGCCATCGCCGCCGCATGAAGCCGCTCAAGGCCTGTCCGCCGCCGGAGCTCAGGCGGGACTGCGCCAATTTATCGAGTGGCGTTTCGTGCTGGCCGCCGCGCTCGTGTGCCTGGCTGCCGGGGTTGTCGGGGCGGTTTTTACCTGGATGCTCGAAGGGGTGGAGCACGCGGTTTTCGGCTTTAGCACGGGGACTTTTGCCGAGGCCATTACCAAGGTCCCGGCGCATCACCGGTTTATTGCGGTCTGTGTGGCGGGGCCGCTGGTGGCGGTTGCCTGGTTTTTACTGCGTAGGCATGGGCCGGGCATCCCGTCGGTCTCGGGCATTTACAGCGGCAAGCGAATTCCCCTCGGCTGGATGGCGGCCGACACGACCCTGCAAGTGGTCAATGTCGCCTTTGGAGGCTCCATTGGCCGCGAAGGTGCGCCCCGGCAGGATGCGGCGCTCACGGCCACAGACTCGGCTTCGTGGCTGAGGCTGGGAGAGTGGCAGCGGCGGGTGCTCGTCGCCTGCGGAGCCGGGGCCGGCTTGTCCGCGATTTATAATATCCCCTTTGGAGGGATGCTCTTTGCCGTCGAGATCATGATCGGCCTGCGCGTGCTGTGGTCAGCACGCAAGCTTGCACTGGCGGTGGTGGTATGGTCCTTTCTTATTTCGTGGGGCGCGACGATTATCGCGCGGATCGCCGTCCCCGACGCCCATGCCTATCAGATGGAATGGGGGAGGGTGGATCTTTCGCTCGTCCTGATCGCGGTACTGATTGGCCCGCTGGCAGGGGCATTGGGCTACGGCTTCGGAAAGCTGGTGGAGGGGGCATCCGCGCGAGCACCGAAGGACCGTAATATCCTCTGGATGATGCCCGTCTGCTACCTGTTGCTGGCGGGGCTGGCCATTCCGTTTCCGCTTATTCTGGGAAATGGACACGCGATGGCAGAGGACATTTTCAGTGGCGAGGTGCCCTTGCTCATTGTTGGGCTGCTTGTCGTGGCAAAGCCGGTCGCCACGCTGCTGACTGTCCGCGCCGGGGCCACGGGTGGCAAGTTGACCCCTTCAATGTCAACCGGGGCGGCGGTCGGGATGATGCTGGCCGCCGGGTTCTCGCTCTTCTTGCCGGTGCATGCCGCCATGGCGGCCGTGCTCGGTGCGGGGGCGTTTCTGGCGGGCTCGATGCGTGCTCCGCTAACAGCAGGAGTGCTTGCGATTGAGCTGACCGGAGCTGCGCCCGCGGTGTGGCCGCTGGTGGTGGTGGCTATCGGTGGAACGCAGTTGGTGGACGTTGGGCTGGCTTACCTGCGACGCAGGAAAAAAGGGCCGGACGGACCTGGCCTGCTGGAGTGAGCCGGAAGGCGGACGTTTCGTGGAGAAACTTCTCCGGCGACCGGTATGACAATAGTTAATGAAAAACGTGTAGTTAAAAACAACTACACACCTTGTCGTCGAAAACCGGATACATTCCTGATGCCGCTTCTCTCCACGGCTTAACGTTCCTGCAAAGGAACGAAGTTCCGTCTCAAAAGTTTTTTGGGGAGAGCGCGAGAGGGTGCTTTTTTTAAAAAACACCCTCTCGCCTAAACCTCAAAGCTGTTTCGACCGGTCTAATGCTCCTACTGGAGCAGGGCCTTGAGAGCCGGGGCGAGCTGGTCGGCGTCCTTGCCGCCGCCCATGGCGAAGTCGGGTTTGCCGCCGCCCTTGCCGCCGAGCGCGGCGGTCAGCTCGCGTACGATGTCGCCCGCCTTGTGGCCTTGCTTGATCGCTTCGGGCGAGCAGGTAGCCAGGACCGTGACCTTGCCGTCGAAGTCGCCACCGAGCACGACCACGCCTTCGCCGAGCTTCTTGAGCAGGTCGATGGCGAGCCCGCGCATGTCGTTCGGGTTAGCGACTTTGACCGGGGCGGCGATCCACTTGATACCGTCCTTTTCCACCGCGTGCGAGAGCAGGTCCCCGCCTTGGGCGGCGGCCTGTTTCTGCTCCAGTCCGCGCAGCTTTTTCTCCAGTTCGGAGCGCTGGTCGAGGAGGACTTGCAGGCGCTCTTCGAGTTCGTCGGGACGGCAGGAGAGCTTGCGCGAAAGGCTGCCGAGGCGGTCGAAATTACGCCCGGCCAGCTCAATGGCGTTCTGTCCGCTGACGGCCTCAATACGCCGTGTGCCCGCCGCGATGGCGGCCTCCGAGACGATCTTGAACATCCCAAGCTCACCGGTGGCGCGGACGTGGGTGCCGCCGCAAAGTTCCTTCGAGTAGCCGCCGATATCGACCACACGCACGATGGCCCCGTACTTCTCGCCGAAGACCGAGACGACATCGTCGGGCTTGTCTTCGAGCGGGATTTCGTACCACTGGACCGGGTCGTTGGCGATGATCCTGGCGTTGATCATCTCTTCGATCTCGTGGAGTTGCTCAGGGCTGAGCGCCTCGAAGTGGCTGAAGTCAAAGCGCAGGTGCCCCGGCGAGACGAGCGAACCGGCCTGGCGGATGTGTGAGCCGAGCTGCTCGCGCAGCGCCCAGTCGAGCAGGTGCGTGGCCGAGTGGTGGCGCTGGATCTGGCGGCGGCGGGCGGTGTCCACGCTGAGCACGGCGGGCTGGCTGACGAGCTTGTTGTAGGCGTCCGACTTGGGGGCCTTGTGCAGGACGTGCCCGGCGGCGTCCGTGATTGTATTCAAAATCTCGATACGCTGGCCGCCGATCTCGGCATGGCCGGTGTCGCCGACCTGGCCGCCCATTTCCGCGTAGAAGGGCGACTGGGCGAAAACGAGGTAGCTCTCCTCCTCACCCTCGAAGGTGCCGACGAGCGTCGTCTCGACGTGGGAGATTTCGGAGCAGTTGTAGCCGACGAACTGGGTGGAGTGGACTTTTTCCCCCTCCTCGAAGACGGAGATGACGTCCTTTTTCTGCGCGGAGCGGGCGCGCTGGCGCTGCTGCTCCATCTGCGCCTCGAAGCCCGCGCTGTCCACCGTGAGCCCGCGCTCGCGGGCGATGATCTGCGTGAGATCGAGCGGGAAACCGTAGGTGTCGTAGAGGATGAACGCCTGCTCGCCGGTGATGCCGGTGCCGTCGAGGGTGAACTTGTCAAAGAGCTGGAGGCCGCGGTCGAGCGTGCGGTCGAAGGCCTGCTCCTCCTGCCGGATTACTTTTAGGATGACCTCCTGCTGGTCCGCCAGTTCGGGGAAGTGGGGAGCCATTTTGGTGACCAGCGGGGCGACGAGGTTGGCGAAGAAGCCGCGCGGCAGGTTGATGCGCTTGCCGAACATGACGGCGCGGCGCAGGATGCGGCGCAGCACGTAGTTGCGGCCCTCGTTGCCGGGGAGGATGCCGTCGGCGATGGAGAAGGACAGGGTGCGGATGTGGTCGGCCAGCACGCGGAAGATGACGTCCGTCATTTCCTGGCCGGAGAGGTCGTCGCGGTTCTTCGGGACGGTACCGGTGTAGGTGCGCCCGGACATGTCCGAGATGTGCCGGAAGAGGTCGCCGAAGAGGTCGCTGTCGTAGTTGCTGGGCTCTTTGGTGAAATCCTTAAACCCGTCGGTCGTGGCGAAGATCCCGGCCACGCGCTCGAAGCCCATGCCGGTATCGACATGCTTGGCCGAGAGGGGCTTGAAGGTGCCGTTGGCCTCGGCGTTGAACTGCATGAAGACGAGGTTCCAGATCTCGATGCACTGCGGACTGTCGGCGTTGACCAGCTCGCCGCGCGAGTCGCCCTTGGGCGTGAGGTCGATGTGGATTTCCGAGCACGGGCCGCAGGGGCCGGTGTCGCCCATCATCCAGAAGTTGTCCTTCTTGTTGCCGGTGCGGATGTGCAGCTTGGGGTCGAGCCCGTCGGCGCTGAGCACGTCCTTCCAGATGTCGTAAGCCTCCTGGTCGAACTCCGCCGGATCGCCTTCGTCGGGGCGGTAAACGGTGGCGTAGAGCCGTTCCCTGGGCAGCCCCCAGACGCGGGTCAGCAGTTCCCAGGCCCACTCGATGGCTTCGCGCTTGAAGTAGTCGCCGAAGGACCAGTTGCCCAGCATCTCGAAGAGCGTGTGGTGGTACGTGTCGAAGCCGACATCGTCGAGGTCGTTGTGCTTGCCCCCGGCGCGGATGCACTTCTGCGTGTCGCAGGCCCGCTTGAACGGGGCCTTCTGCTCGCCCAGAAAGTACGGGACGAACTGGTTCATCCCCGCGTTGGTGAAGAGCAGGTTGGGCGAGCTCGGCATGAGCGGAGCCGAGGACACGACCGTGTGCCCCTTCGAGGCGAAGAAGTCGAGGAAGCTCTGACGAAGTTCAGCGGAGGTCATTTGGGAATAAGATGTTGGATGTTAACCACAGAGGGCACAGAGAACACAGAGAGGTTCTATCTTAATTCTTTTCTTCTCTGTGTTCTCTGTGCCCTCTGTGGTTAAAAAATTATGAACTATAAACGTTCGATAATAGCGTCGGCCATGACGGTGGTGCCGACCGGGCTTTTGCCGAAGGCGATGTCGCCGGTGCGGACGCCGTCCTCGACGGCCTTGCGGATGGCGGCGGAGAGGCGGTCGGCGATGGCGTCGAGGCCGAAGCTGTAGCGCAGCATCATGGCGGCGGAGAGGACCTGGGCGCAGGGGTTGGCGATGCCCTTGCCAGCGATGTCGGGGGCGGTGCCGCCGGCCGGTTCGTAGAGGCCGTAGGGCAGGCCTTGCGAATTGTTATCCGTGCCGAGGCTGGCGGAGGACATCATGCCGAGCGAGCCGCAGATGATGGCCATCTCGTCGCTGAGAATGTCGCCGAACATGTTCTCAGTGAAAATGACGTCGAACTGGTTCGGGTCGCGCACGAGCTGCTGGGCGGCGTTGTCCACGTAGAGGTGGCTCAGTTCGAGGTCCGGATGGTTCTTCTTAAAATACTCGACCACGGTCTTGCGCCACAGGACGGAGGTTTCGAGGACGTTGGCCTTGTCCACCGAGCAGACGCGGCCGCTGCGGGCCTTGGCGGTGACGGCGGCGACTTCGGCGATGCGCTCGATCTCGCTGACCTTGTAAACCATCGTGTCCACAGCCTGCACGTCGCCGTCTTCGAGGGTGACGGTCTGCTTGGGCTGGCCGAAGTAGATGCCGCCGGTCAACTCGCGGATGCAGACGATGTCGATCCCCTCGGGGATGCTGTCCGGGCGCAGCGGGGAGGCGTCCACCAGTTCCTTGAACAGGAGGCCGGGCCGGATGTTGGCGAAAAGGTTAAAGGCTTTGCGGATGGGCAGGAGGGCGGCGCGCTCGGGCTGCTCCTTGGGCGGGAGGTTCTCCCACTTGGGGCCGCCGACGGAGCCGAAGAGGATGGCGTCGGCGTTGCGGCAGACTTCCAGCGTGCTCTCGGGCAGGGCGGTGCCGTGGTTGTCGATGGCGATCCCGCCGACGTCGGCGTGGGTGAAGTCCAGGGCGATGCCCTCGGGTTTGGTGGCAGCTTCGAGCACCGCGAGGGTGGCGTCCATCACTTCGGGCCCGATTCCATCGCCGGGCAGTACGGCAAACTTGAGTGTCTTCATGGCAAAGCGGCCCAGTAAAACCGAGACGGGCGCGAATGAAAAGCGTTTTTCCTTTCCTCGGGGCGGTTGTGGGCGTTCAATTGAGACCGATATGCAAATCCGGTCCTTTGAACTGCCGCCCATCGGAACCAACGCCATCCTGATCGACAACGGCTCACACGCCGTGCTTTTCGACGCCCCGGCCACCGCTTGGCAGACGGTGCTGCCGATCCTGGAGGCCGAAAAGCTCACGCTCGACGCGCTCGTGTTAACCCACGGGCACTGGGACCACATGATCGACACGGCAACTTTCAAGGGTGCGGGCATCCCGGTCTGGGCGCACGAGGCCGACCGCGAGTGGATCGAGGACCCGATGCGTCAGGCCGCGTTTCTGCCGCCGGGCTACGAAATCCCGCCCGCCAAGGTGGATCGCTTTCTCGCTGCCGGGGAAAAGGTGCAACTGCTTGGCCAGGACGCGGAAATTCGCCACGTGCCCGGCCATTCCCCCGGCAACATCGCCATTTATTTCCCGGAAGAGGAGTGCTGCGTGGTCGGGGATGCGATTTTCGCCGGCAGCGTGGGGCGTCCCGACCTGCCGGGTGGCGACTGGCCGACGCTGGAGCATTCGATCAAGACCCAGCTTTACACCCTGCCGGACGCGACGATTCTCTACCCCGGCCACGGCCCCATCACCAGTGTGGGCCAGGAAAAAAAGACCAACCCGTACGTGCGCGGTTGATTGCGCGGCTGACCGGCGCGCGGGGTGATCCGGGCGTCATTGTGTCGGGAATACCCGGCTGTTGTTTAACCTGTTAAGCAAGGGCTGCGTGGCCTTTGGCTTTCTCCTGTGCGATACCGGGAGGATGAGGTTTTTCCGTTGAAGAGGGGATGCCGCCGGGCGCGGCTCCTCCGCCGTTCTGGCAGCGGTAAACCTGAAAACCCTTACCTCATCCAGCCATGATCAGAGCCAAGAAAAGCCTCGTGCGGCGCTACGCCGCGAACCCCATCCTCACGGCGGCGGACTTCCCCGGCGACATTGTGTCGGTTTTCAACGCCGGGGCAGTCAAGCAGGACGGACGCTACCTCCTCGTCTGCCGTTGCGAAGACTCGTGCTTCGGGCGCTACATGTGGGTCGCCGAGAGCGAGGACGGCATCCGCTTCACCCCGCGTCCGGAACCGTTGGCGGTGCCATCGGACGACCCGGTTTTCAACCAGTACGTGGACGCGACCAAGTCGTACTGGGATCCCCGCGTGACCGAGATCGACGGCCAATACTACATCACGCATGCCGCTGACGTGACCAACGGAAAAACCTGCCAACTGGGTTTGTTCAAGATCGACCGGGACTTCCGCCGCCTCGAATGGATGGGCCTGATCAGCGAGCCGGATAACCGCAACGGCGTTCTCTTTCCCGAGAAAATCAACGGGCTGTATTGGAGGCTCGACCGCCCGAACGATAACTCGTTCGACATCTGGGCCAGCGCCTCGCCCGACCTGGAATTCTGGGGGCACTACCGCCGGGTCTTGGCCAAGGAAACCCTCGGCTGGGGCGAGAAAAAAATCGGCCCCGGCTCGGTGCCGATCAAGACGGACAAGGGCTGGCTATGCATCATGCACGGCGTGCGGCGTCAGGTGAATGACGAGGTTTACAGCCTCGGCGTCATGCTGCTCGACCTGGCCGAACCCTGGAAGCTCATCGGCCAGAGCAAGCGCGCGATCCTCGCGCCCGAACTGCCCTTCGAGTTCCAGGGGCAGAGCCCGAACGTCGTGTTTACCAACGGCTCGATTGCCGAGGACGACGGCACAGTGAAGATTTACTACGGCGCGGCGGACCAGGTGCTTTGCCTGGCGGAGAGCACGGTCGGGGAGTTGCTAGGCGCCTGCCTTGACGGGGAATAACCGTTGGGGAAAAGCGCGGGCCTGCGGTTTCATTTGGAGCCAAAGCAGGCTCGCGTTTTTTTTGCCTGTTTTCATGCTGGGGGACGGTTTGTTTTCGAGCACTTATGTCCGGCCCCGCTGATAGAACCCCGTCCCTGCAGGACATTGCTGACAAGCTTGGTGTGACCAAGGCGACGGTCTCGATGGCGCTGCGCAACCACCCGCGAATCAGCCTCAAGACGAGGGAGGCCGTCAAGCAGACCGCCGCTGAGCTGGGCTACCGGATAAACCCCCTCGTGGCCGCCTGCATGACGCAGATGCGCACCCGCCGCGAGCCGGGGGGCGAAACGACGCTGGCTTTTCTCCACGACCACCGGCAGGAGGATATCGTTCGCGGCTCGCTGCCTGCCTCCTATGCTTTTCGCGGGGCCGTCGAGCGCGGCCAGCCGCTGGGCTACCGGGTGGAGCCCTTTGCCATCAATTCCCCCGGCATGACACATCGGCGGCTGAGCGACATCCTCACCCACCGGGGCATTCGCGGCGTCATTGTCTCGCTGTTGCAGGAGTCAAAAGTCGTCGATCTGGCCTGGGACCATTTCGCCGGGGTGAGCATCGGCTATACGCTCCACCCCGCCGTGCTGGACCGTATTTGCCATGACCATTTTACCGCCTGCCTCTCGACTCTAGAACGCCTGACCCGGCTCGGCTACGGGCGTATCGGCCTGGCGCTGCGGGGGATCGACCACCGGCGTTCGGTGCATTTCTGGGCGGCAGCCTACCTGAGTTTTTTCCGCGAGAACCACAAACGTCCGCTGCCCATCCTGATCGTCGAAGGGGAGGACCGGGCGGCGCTGGCCCGCTGGCTGCGCGAGGCTCGCCCCGATGTCGTCCTCAGCGGTAATTCCTTCATCCCCGGCTGGGCGCGGGAAGACCAGTTGGCCGACGCGGAGACCGATTTCGTGAACCTCTCCTGGGAGCCGGGGCACGCGGAGCTGGCGGGCGTCTCGCACACATTTTCTGAGATGGGGGCCGGCGCGGTCGAGAGCGTGACCGCCGCGCTCCAACTCAACCAGACGGGCCTGCCCCTGAAGCCGAAAACCACCCTCATCCCCGGCGAATGGATCGACGGCCCGTCACTCCGGCACGCCTGCGACTGACCCGCAGTGCCGTTGCCGCCTGCCGGTTGACACAAAAAAGCGGGCACCATATGGCGGCCGTATTTCTCTCGCCGTGCTACTTTCCCAGCCAGAATGCGCGGCCTTCATCCGATGACCTCTCGGTCGGAGTCGTTTTAGGGTCGCGTGCGGAGACATTGCCATCGGCAAAGAGGATGTATACATTGTTATCGAAAACGGGCTGCACTTCGTTGGCGTAACGTGCTTCATAGACAGCCGCATTAAAGGCGTTTCCGTTCCATATCCCGTGCATGACCAGTGCGAGTTTTTCGGGCTGGATAATCTCCTGAAACGACTGGACTCCCAGCGGGGTGAAATTTCCGTCGGATTGGGGTTTGCCAATGCGCCCGTTCATCCCGAAAGAGTAGGCGTCCTTGAATCCGAATTGCTCGCGCTGCGCATCGCATCCCAGGGTCTTTTCGTCCTCAATCGGGCCTGCCAGGTAGCCGTTCTCGATCAGCCGGTAGCCAATCGTTGCCCTCATGCCAGTGTGGCCGGGATAAACTTCGTAGGCGGGCAGGATCGCACCGTTGTTCTCTGTCGCGTAGAGCTGGAGAAAAACGAACCAGTTGCGCAGGCGGCTGGTTGTCTTTGTGCTCTGTGCCGAGTTGGTGATTCCGCCGACTGCAGCGAATATAATCGCTCCGAGTATGGATATCACCGCAATGGAGACCAGAAGCTCCAGAAGTGAAAATCCGGCTAGTTTCTTTCGTTCAAGGGTAGTTCTCATAACGCGCAACAAGGGGTGGTTTTCTGCGGGTAGGCAACTTGCGTCAGGATGGCGCTGGTCATGGGATTAATTCCTCACGCTCAAAGCGGTAGATGCGTCCATCTTCGGCGCCGATCAGCAACGCGGAGGGAATGGCTCCGCCCTCTGCAAACAACGGCCACATGGCGGTGATGTGCGTGCCAAAGTTCAGGCGTTTGCCATCCAGATGCAACGGGCGAGGACGGGCGAGCCGAGGGCTTTGTTCGCTGCCTTCATTGCGGAAGACGAACGGCATGCTGTTTGCCTCGACCGCTTCGTCACTGAAGAAAATGTTATTGATCCGGTTGGTTCCGAAAAGCAGGTCGCGCCGCCCGTCGCCGTCCCAGTCAACCCAGCAGAACTTTCCTCGCCCCCATGCTCCGACTGGGCCGCATGTCAGCACTGTCTCTCCGTCTGTATAGTGAATTTTCTCCACGGACTCGATGCTCAACTTTCCGGTGGCGACCGGTGTTGCCAAGGCCAGGTCTCCCTCGCCGTCAATCACCAGCAGACCTGGGCGGCCTTCGCGTGCCATCGGGTCATCCCCAGAGACAAAAGCGGGACGCTGTCGCCACGGAAGGTTGAGCTTTTTACCCCCGGCATCGGTGAAAGGACGCGCAGGAAGCAGATCGAAGGGGTTTTGAGGATTGCGCTCCCAGTACAGCAAGTCCCCGTTGATGTCGCTTGTTATGAGGTCCAGGCGTCCCTGCCCGCTCCAGTCGCATACCAGCGGATTCACGTACCCCCAGCGGGCTTCGTTTGGTCCCTGTAAAGAACCGTGATAACCGGCCTGTATGTGTATTCTCTCGCCCTGGCTGGTCAGGTATTTCGGCTCGCCGAAGACCTCCGGGTCCGCCGTGCCGGGCCAGCACATGAGCGAGCCCGAAGCGTCCCCGGCGATAATGTCCTCGTACCCGTCGCCGTCCCAATCGGCCACGGTCGGCACGATCAGGGTCTGCATGGCGAGCGGCCCTCCGCGCGTGACGACCGGAAGTTCCACGAACTGGCCGACCGTACTGCCTTTCAGGACGGATACTGAACCGGGATTCCCTGATACAACAATTTCTTCCTCTCCGTCGCCATCGATGTCCCCGATGGCCAGCGCCTCGATGATGTAGGTGTTTTGTATGGGGGCGTCATCAGCCATTAAGGGGATGGCTTCCTCGCACCTGAGTGCGTCGTCTTCCTCACGTAGGGGTAGGGCGAGGAGCTTGTCCAAGTCGCCGGTGATGATGAGATAGGACTGGCCATCCCGGTTAATCACCCCGGCGTTGGAATAAAAGTAGGTTTTCCATTGCACGATAAAATCTTCGTCTCCGAAGTATATCGGCTTCATTGGACCGAAGCTGAGCGTCTCGTCTGCCGAGAGTCCGCCCTTTGCCCAGTAATAGGTGTCGATATTCTCCCCTCCCAGCCATTTTCCATTGACCGAGTAGCCGCGTCCGGGGCCGCTGTTGGGCAATGGGCGGTTGACCCAGAAATGGTCCGGCGCGTCCGGGTAGTAGGAGCCAACCGAGCGGGTCTTCACCAGAATCAGGTCGGGAACCTCATCTGCGTCCACCCGGCCCACATAGCTGAGGCGCGCGCCGGGGTAGGCTTGCGAGAACGTTTTGCCGTTGCACAGGAGGGCTTCGGCGAATTCGAAGTCCTTTCCCTCTTCACCGCTTAGGCGCAGGCGGAGCAGATCCGTTTTATTGGTCAGGGGGTTAACGCCGAGCAGGATCAGACCGGGTTCCACGCCTTCGGTGTCCAATCCGAAAAACGGGGGGTTGCTGCCCGGTTGTCGGTGGGGCAGGAGAGGACGGAAGTCTCCGTTGCCGACATCGAACACCGCCTGCCCTTGAAAAGTATCCTCACGGTTTCCTTCTGGGGCATGGTCAAAAACGATCCGTGACGCGCCGAAGGTGCGCCCCTGTGTCATCATCCGCGGCAAACCTCCTTTGCCGTCTGGTATCAACGCCGTCCTCACCAGGTGGCCGGCGGCGAGCGGCAGGCGGGTGTCGTCGGCCACTCGCAGGCGGCGCTGCGCGTACTCTTCTGCCGCAACGTCGGGGACGGCAGAGCGCCCGGTGGCCGCCGTGTCCAGCAGCCTGTCCATCCTTGTGGCAGAGTCGGCGCCGGCCAGTGCCGAGATCGAATTCTGGTCCAGGCTTCCGTCATAAAAGGCGAGCGCGCCCATCCTCCCCCGCAGAGCCCGGTGCCGGAAGCTACCAATCTGCAGGCGGTCAATGCGATGGCGGAAACGCGCTTTGCCGCCGGAGGTCGCTCCGTCGGGTACGCCGTTCTGGAAGAGGCGGAGATTGTCCGAGCTGTCGGCCATTGCGGTTACATTGACCCATGTGCGCAAAGGCAGTTCGCGCTCCCCGGTCAGGGAGGAGAAGCCCGACACCATCCGATGGGCGATTCGCAGTCGCTTGTTGTAAATGGAGAAAAAGACCAGGGCGTTTTCGCCGTCTGACAAGGTGGCAATCGTTGCCGGGCTGACGCTGCTGAAACCGTCTTTACCTTCGTCGATGAAGCGATCGAGATATATCCAGGCTGAGAGCGTATAGCCGCCCCCGTCGAGACTCCCTTGCAGGGGGATGGTTTGCGCGGAGGCGTCGGCGTCAAATGAAGGGGCGTTTCCCCACTCGCCCGCGCCATCGGCGACAAAACGACCGAGCAGCGTTACGGGCTCCGTCGCGTCGGCCTTGAATGCGGTCGGTAGCAGCATGGCCGCGATGCCGACAAGCGTGCTGTGAACCAGGCAGGCGATCCGCGCTTTTGCGAGGCGTATGTTCCTGGGGGACGGGTAGTGGGGGCGGTGATAAGGCATTTTCAGGCAGCTATGTGAGAATCAAGTTATCCGGAAGGACTCTGCTCCACGGTATTATTTGGCGGTGGAAAAACCAGGTATCCTCTCCTGTCGCAGACTGTGCGCAGGGGGGGGCGGGCGGTACAGGGACTTGAAGCGTTGTTGGTCTTTCAGTGACAAATGTTGGCGGTAAGGCCTTCGCGTCTGCTGGCATTCCATATCGCTTCGACTCTATTAGTACATGCGGGAATGAGTTTTGTGTCAATTTGTTTCTGAAATTAAATTAAATTAATTCATTTGTTTTTTCAGGGTGTATTGGGAACTCGAGGCTGGCCGGCGCGAACATGCTCTCGCTTCGTTATTTGAAGGCGGCACCTGGGGCTTTCGGTGTTGGGTTCGAGAGACGGCGAGGCCGCCGCCTGTTGCCTGGCGGCGGCCTGAGGACAGCCGTTGATGATGTTACAATGCCAACAGGGCGCGTCAGTTCTTGTGGCGACGCAAGTAGCAGGCGAGTGTGAGCAGGAGGCCAAATGCTCCCAGTCCCAGTTGGGAGGGCTCGGGAATATTAATCAGTAACTGGTCGGGCGATAGTGCCACATCGCTGATGCGGACCTCGCTGATGGCGCCGTCGAGGCCGCGCCGATAGGCGCTGCTCGTGCGGGATGCGCCGATCGTGAGGGTCGGAGAGGTCAGCGAGGGCGTATCCGGGGAATTGGAGGAGGTTACCACATCGTTATTGATGTACAGGCTGATCAGTCCGTCGCTGTCACGCGTAACGCCTACATAATACCAGGCATCCGTCTCCAGTGCCATATTGTGGGTGACGGACTTGGTTTTTGTGGTCCCTCCGTCATCGTAGGTGTAGAAAAAATCGACTGTGGTTAAACTTTCGTCGTTGACTGTTGTCGTGAGCACACGAAGCCCGTAGTTGATTAAGCCGACGGAACCGTCGTAGTTGATAAGCTCCAGGATGGAATACGGGGTGTTCGTCGTATATCCTGATGCCGGGAGGGTGGCGAGGTTGATAAAGGCCTCAATTGTGAATGTGTCAAGGACCAAGGCTGACGCGTTTGCAGTAGATGCCAGCGTCAATGCGTTGTAGTTCGGGCTGCCATCGGTGCGGAATTGTAGGTACGTATCTCCTTGCTCAGTAACCCAGGCTGGATCGGCATAACCCGTTTGGCTGGTTCCAAGCTGGAGGGTCATGTCGGCGGCGGTGCCCGTACTGGCCAGATTTTGTCCGCTGCCTTCATTGAATGTCCAATAGGCGGTTGTTTCTGAGCGCAAGACTCCTTGGCTGATGCAAAGGAGGGGGAGCGCAAGCAATATTGTCATCTTCTTTTTCATACTCAGATATATGGGGGTTGGGAGTCGCCGTCAGATCGGCTATGGTATGGTACTTTTCAAAAATGAGAGAAATAGTCAATCTTATTTCACGAAACAAAATGACTATTTGTTGGCTTTATTTGTTGTTATGCCTCAATCTCTCAGCGGTGATGGAGAATGGTTGCGTCGTCATTGAAGATGAATGGAGCTCAGTTTCTTTCCGCCTCAATGTGATGTCAGTGTCAATGCCGCCTGCCCGCCAGGCCGGCTCCTGCGGGTACGGCAAGGCTATCGACTCTCGCGAGGGTGGGGCGAGTCGGGGAGTTTTTGGTTGGCATGGCCTCCTGGCCGGAGTGCCTGCTCAGTCGCCCAGGATCAACTGCGGAGCGACCGAAATCTTGATCGGGCGCGCCTTGGCGCCGGGGTCTTCCATCTGGCGCATGATCTCTTCGACCGCGCACTGGGCGACCAGGTGGGTATCGACCTGTATGCGGGCCGGTCGCGGCTGGAGTGAGGCGATCAGCGGGCGGTTCTGCTCGCAGCAGATGACTTCCATGTCTTTGCCGGGGCGCAGTCCGCAGGCTTCAAGGGCGCGGTAGATCAGCCCGACAAACATTCCGACGGGCACAAAGGCGCCTGTCGGCCTGGGCTTCATCGCTTTCAGGCGTTGGACTTGCTTGAGGACATCCTCGTAGAGGGCTTCCCAGTCAACATCATCTCCGCCGGGCAGGCGGGTGGGCTCCGAGCGGAAATACTCGACTGTGGCCCCGGCCCGCGAGGCGGCGAAGGCGAAGAACTCCCCGCGCGTGCCGTGGACGGGGTGGCTGTCGGGGATCTTGAAATAGGCCAGGTGTCGGTGGCCGCGCTCGATCAGGTAATCGCCCGCCATGCGGCCGATGTCCTCGTTCCCGGCCAGGGTGAACCCGCTCTGCCCCTCGTGGTGGGAGCTCAGCCACAGGGAGGGCATCCCCTCCAGCATGGAGCGCAGGCGCGAAGGGTAATCGGCCCCGGCCAGCAGGACGGCGTCCACCTTTCCGGCCAGCACGGCGCGGGGCAGGACGGCTTCCTCGTCGATGGTCCCGAAGATCATATCGATGCGCTTGCTCCTGAGGATGCTTTCCACGGCGAGGATCGTCCGGTACAGGTCGGCGGAATTGGTGTGCAGGCCGTCCGGGGAGACGATCAGCACGGCGATCGTCCGGTTTTTGTTGGAGCTGTTGTCCAGCCCGCGCATGCGCGGCATGGCGCCGAGTTCGTCCAGGGCTTCCTGCACACGCTTGCGTTTGTCTTCGGACACCCCGGTTGAGCCGTGGAGGATGCGGGAAACAGTCGCAGGGGAAACACCGGCTTTTTTCGCGACCATTGAAACTGAAACCGAACGCTTTTTATCCATGTCGTAGTGCTGCTGGAGGTGGTGGCCCGTTTGTCATTTCACTCGCAGGCGGGGGTTGCGCATGGGGTAAGGTGCTCTTATCCGGCAGGATGTGCAATGCGTATCCGTCTGAAGGACCGTTGAAATGTTGGGTAATATTGGCTGGCGGTGAATGACTCTTGAGCTTGAACTATATTTGATGTTTTACCTTGTCCTCCTGAAACAACAACTTTTTTTTCATTCAGGCCGTTCACGTTTTCTTTCCTTGTCCCCTTGTCTGCCATGTCTCATCGTCCCATGCTTTCGCTGATATTTGTGCTGTGTTCCGGTGTTGTGATTTCTCCGGTTGTCTTTGCTTTTCATGCCTCGCCGGAGTCAGGGGATGGGGCGACCTCATTTCCGGTTGAGACGCAATTGACCGCGGGGCCTGAGGGACACCGCATCAGCAACAGCAATGTCTGGTCTCCTGACAGCCAGTGGATTGTTTACGACGGGCGCACGGGAGAGGACTTTAACGGCAGTGACATCCGGCGGGTTAATATCGAGACATCGGGGGTACAGACCCTCTATAGTTCGCCCGAAGGCAGCCATTGCGGAGCCTCTTTCTATCACCCGCGTGCGGATTATGTGACTTTTATTCTCAGCCCGAAGGGGCCGGACCCGGAGTGGACCTACGCTGCCAGTCGGCGCCGCGGGGGGCTGGTCGATGTACGTTCGCCGGGGGAGTGCCGGAGTCTCGATGCGATGGACTATAGTGCTCCGTTCACGCCCGGGGCGTTGCGGGGTGGCTCTCATGTGCATGTTTTCAGTGGCGACGGCCAGCTTGTCAGCTTCACGTATGAGGATGAAATCCTGCGGCAACTGGACGGCCGCGAGGGGGCTCCACCGTCACAGCGGAATATCGGCGTGCTCTTCCCCGCCGGGCCGGTTGAAGTCTCGCCGGATCATCCCCACAATAGCGACGGTGATTATTTCAGTGTGCAAATCAGTGAGACCGTGGCTGCCCCTGTTCCCGGCAGTGACGAGATCAGCCGTGCCTGCGAAAATGGCTGGGTCGGCACGGGGGGATACCTGAAGCCCGACGGTACGCGGCAAGCTTACGCCGTGGCGTTCAAGGGGCTGGTCACGGCTCCCGATGGCACCCGGCATTATGAGGTTTTCATTACGGATATACCGGAGGGGCTGGTTCCGGAGGCCCGGCCGGGCACACCGCTGGAGGGCACGCTCACGCAGCCGCCGTCGCCGCCCCGTGGGATTGGCCAGCGTCGGTTGACTTTCACGGCGGGGCGCGAATACCCCGGGCTTCAGGGGCCTCGGCACTGGCTGCTAAGTTCGCCCGATGGTTCGCAGATTGCTTTCCTGATGAAAGACCAGGATGGCCTGCCTCAGCTTTTCAGTATTTCTCCCAATGGCGGTGAGCCGCGTCAGATTTCCGAATCGCCCTTTGGCGTGTCCTCGGCGTTCAGTTGGAGTCCGGATGGGCGCTTCATCGCCTGCGCGCGGGACAACAGTATCTTTATCACCGAAGTGGCTACGGGCGAAGACCGGCGGCTGACTGCCCGCAGCCCGGACGAAACCGCCCCGCTGCCCTATGCCTGCGTGTTTTCTCCCGACGGGCGTCATATCGCCTATGAGCGTCTCGACGCGGATGGCAACGAGCAGATCTACATCGTTTCGGTTCCGGGGGCGTCGGGCGACTGAATCCACGGGCCGGCCAGCGTGCTGCGCTTTGGCGTGTTTATAAATGACTGCCGCGAATGCTAATCGCGGTGGATGGTGGATTAACCGCAAAGGCGCAGAGGCGCAAAGAGGGTTTTTTCGCGACGGACCCGGTGCTTTCTGCGCTGGGTGGTGATGATGTTATTCAAGCATCGCGAATTGCAGGCAGTGGTTGAATGGCTAAATGGCCAATTGTTAATTGTTGGATGCGGAACGGGGAAAACAACAATTAGCCATTTTATCATTTAGCCATTCCGTCTTTCGGTGGACGGCTACGGTTTTGTTTAAACCGCTCTATGTGTACAGTGGCGTCCTCTCATAAAAACCTCTGCGTCTTTGCGCCTTTGCGGTTAAGCAAAAACCGTCATCGGTTAGGCAACGCTGCGCGATTACCGGCACATCGGCCCGTAGTGCTCTTCGTAGCACAGGGCGAGTCCGTCGAGCAGCTTTTCGCTTTCGGGGGTAAAGGGGCAGGTGATCCGTGTCTGCGTCCCGATGCGGACCCCCCGGCGTTGCAGGTGAACCTTGGCATTGCTGGGGTAGGTGTTGTTGCCGCTCATGGTTTCGACGGTGTTGAGGAAGTGCTGGATGCTCTCGGCACGGGACGGATCACGCCCCACGCAGTCGCACAGCTCCACATAAACCTCGGGGTGGAAATTTGCGCCCACGCCACAGTAGCCATTGCCGCCCCAGCGCAGGGAGTCGAGCAGGGTCGGGCTGTGTGCATTGTAGAAGCGTAGCGGTGTGCCGCGAACGGCGTCCACCTTTGCCCGGATGCTGTCGATGTTGCAGGAGGTGTCCTTGTGGAAAAAGAAGCGCCCGGTCGCGGCAATCCGGCTCATCGCCTGCGCCGACAGCAGCCGGTGGTAGGGCGAGGGGGATTCGTAGATGCCCAGCCCGTCCCAGGGCATGGCTTCGAGGCGGTCGCATAGTTCTTCATCGCTTTGGTCCGGCTCGGCCAGGCGGGCGGCCACGAGGACGACGTAGGTGACACCAATGTCGAAGAGCATTTGTATCCGCTCTTCCAGGGAGGGCGTTTCCGCCGCCGCCATCGCATGCGGGGTGGCAGCCACGGGGATGCGGCCCTGGGTCAGGCGTACCGTCTGCCGGTTGATCTCCAGGGCTTCGTCGAAGCTGAGGTACTCGGTTTCACTCGACCAGCAGGTGGACAGCAGGCCGTGCACGCCGTGGCCGACATAGAAATCGACCAGGCTGGCCAGTCCGTCAAAATCGACGCTGAGGTCGGACTTAAACGGAGTTAACATTGCCGGCCAGACGCCGCGTTCGATCGTGCTCAGGTCAAGGTTCATGGGAAAAGCGGGAGTGGGGAGTGTGGGTTGTGAAGTCCTCGCGTTCGTGCTCTCGGCGACAGGTGCGTGCCTGTGGCTTGGTCGAGGCGTGAACGTCGTTCTTGAAATTAAAATGATAATTCTGAAATAAA
This sequence comes from Ruficoccus amylovorans, assembly GCF_014230085.1. NCBI lineage: Bacteria > Pseudomonadati > Verrucomicrobiota > Opitutia > Puniceicoccales > Cerasicoccaceae > Ruficoccus > Ruficoccus amylovorans. The sequence goes on from NZ_JACHVB010000064.1 coordinate 116,751, forward strand.
AATCAAATAAATAATGAAACTACTTTTGATAGTTGCTGGAAATAAACGAATGAATAGTTTGTTTCTCATTTATTAATAGTGGGTAATGGATGAATTTATATTTGGATCTTGCATGTCTCACGTGGTGGGTGAGCGTGGCAAGCTCCCCGCGACGATGCGTTCGCATCGAAAGTTCAGGCTAAAGTACTGGCCGAGTTGGACTTGCCGCGAGCTTGGGACTCGCCGCCCTAGTCGAGCGCTTTTCCGTCCTGATCCCAGACCGTGAGGTTGGTCAGGTCCGCCGGGGCGGGCTTGATCCACAACGACAGCACCACCGCGATGCCGAGGGCCATGCAGTTGCCGATGACCGACACGTAGTAGGCGGGGATGCGGATGGCCAGGTGATCCGGAATGGCTCCCGCGTTGCTGAGCATGACCCAGCTAGCAAACGCCAGGGCGCAAAGCACCCCCGTCCAGATGGACGCGGTCCCGATCCGGCGGGTGAACATCCCCGCGACGAAAAAGGAGGGGATGCCGATGGTGATGACGACACCGACGGACAGCATGAGGTCGGCCAGCGTCATGGTGTCCATCGTGTGGACGAGCTGGGCCCCCAGGAACATGAGGAGCGCCGCCACTACGGAGAGGATTTTTCCCAGGATCAGACCCCGGCGTTCGCTCATGCCGGGGTTGAGGTACTTTTTGTACAGGTCGTTGACACCCACCATGCTGCCGACGTTGATCGACGAGCTGAGCGTGGACATGGCGGCGGCGAAGGCGGCTGAAATCACCAGCCCTACGATCCCTACAGGCAGGTAGTTCATGATGAAATACGGGACGATGACCTCCGCCTTTTCCGTGCCGTTGAGGGCGGCCTCGGCCACAGCCGACTTATGGTAAAGGAAGAATACGAACAGGCAGATGCCCAGGAACTGGAAAGAGGCCCAGATTGGGATGCAGCCCAGTCCGAGCACGTACATCGACTTGCGCGCATCCTTCGCCGTCCGCGCTGTGCACCAGCGCTGGACTGTGGACTGGTCGAACTGGAGGTTCAGGTATTGAAAGAGTCCGACCAGAAAAACCATCAGGACGGTCTTTTCCCCGAAGCCGCCGAACCACGCCGTAGGGGCGAGTTCCTTTGTGACCGGGTCGAGATCCCAGAAGGAAAATTTGTGGTGCGCGATGCCGTCACTGAACACGGTGGCCAGCCCGTCGGGAATGCCCATCACCGCCACGACAATGCACGCGATACCGCCACCGGCCAGGATCACCGCCTGCACCGCGTCGGTCCAGATCACAGCGCGGATCCCGCCTTTGACCGTGTACACGCCGGTTACGATGATGACCAGGATCAACGACCAACTGAAGCCCCAGCCTGTGATTTCCCCGACCAGCAGCGACAGCAAGTAGGCGATCATGCTGGTGCGCACGACCTGGGTGACGATGAAGACGACCGAGGCGTAGGCGGATACTGAATTATGGAAGCGCAGGGCCAGGTATTGGTAGGCGGAGGTCAGGGTGCCCCGGCGGAAGAAGGGAATGAGTAGCCAGGCCGCCAAGAGGGCGATGACCGGGAAGGCGAAGTTCGGGATGAAGCGGAACCAGGCCGTTTTAAAAGCGTCGGCGGGCGTCGCCATGAACGTGACCGAGCTGATGACCGAGCCGATGAAGCTCACCCCGACCAACAGGCCGGAGAAGGACTTGCCCGCCAGGAAGTATTGGCTGGCCGACGTGTTCTTGCGCCCCACGTACAGGCCAATCGCGATTTGACTGGCGAAAAACAGCACGAGTACGGCGACATCGATCAGGGATAGTTTCATAAGGGCAAGGCGGTTACCGGGCACTGGGCTCCGACAGGCTGGTCAAGGCACTCCGAAGCTTGTTTGCGCGACTAACTTGGGAAAGAAGCTCTGGGCTTTGTGTATGGGAGGTTGTTCTTGTTCAGGCTGCATGCTTGATTTGTTTTTTCAATAAATTTCTGAAATTATAGTATTTATTTCTTAATGCGTACTTTTAGATGTAGCTTCATTGTTTTGAAGATGCCTGGCGGGAAGCTAAAAGTGCTCAAAAAAAGAGCCACACCCGATCGGGTGTGACACCCCTGAAAAGACGGCTGGATGTTTCGTGGCTCAGCGCCGAGACCGGGGGGAGGGTTTCGACGATTGGCTAGCCAGTGCCGCTTGTTGACGAGCCCGGAGAGAACCGCTCCGTCGATTCCGAAACGGGAGCGGGAGCTTTTCGTTATCCGGAGCTTACGCTTTTAGGCTGACATCGTTGGAACTGGCACCGAGGCGTTTGCACAGCCGGAGCTTGCGGTTTGGGGGGAGTTGGGCAAGGCTGGGGCGTGCGTTTTGAACTGGCAGCCGAGTACAAGCCGATGGGGGACCAGCCCGCGGCTATCGACAAACTCGTGGACTCGATCCAGGCGGGCAACCGCTACCAGACCCTGCTCGGTGTGACCGGCTCGGGGAAGACCTTTACCGTGGCCAACGTGGTCGAGCGCGTGCAGCGGCCGACCTTGCTCATTTCGCACAACAAGACGCTCGCGGCTCAGCTTTATTCGGAACTGAAAAACTTTTTTCCCAACAACGCGGTCGAGTATTTCGTCAGCTACTACGACTATTACCAGCCCGAGGCTTACGTTCCGCAGACCGACACGTACATCGAAAAGGACTCGTCCATCAACGAGGAGATCGAGCGCCTGCGTATCGCCGCGACCAGTTCGCTCATCAGTCGCCGGGACGTGATCGTGGTGGCGAGTGTCTCGTGCATTTACGGCCTGGGCTCGCCGGAGGACTTCGAGGAGATGATGATCCCGATCCGCGTGGGCGAGGAACTGGGGCGCGATCACTTTCTGGAGCGGCTGGTGGAAAACCTCTACACGCGCAACGATGTCGTCCTCTCACGGGGGAACTTCCGCGTACGCGGCGAGGTGGTGGACGTTTTCCCCGCCTACATGGAGAGTGCGATCCGGATCGAGTTCTGGGGCGATGAGGTAGAGTCGATTCAGGCGCTTGACCCCCTGACCGGCAACACCGGCGAGCGCATGGAGCACTTCCAGCTCTACCCCGCGAACCAGTACATCACCCCGCGTCGCAAGCTCGAAACCGCCGTCAAGGCCATCCGCGAGGAGCTCGACGGGCGCGTGCACGAACTGGAGAAAAACCAGCGGCTGGTCGAGGCGCAGCGCCTGCGCATGCGCACCGAGTATGATATCGAGCTGCTACAGGAGATGGGCTTTTGCAGCGGGATCGAGAACTACTCACGCCACCTCAGCGGGCGCAACCCTGGCGACCGGCCCTGGTGCCTGATCGACTTTTTCCCGAAAGATTTTCTGCTCGTGATCGACGAGAGCCATGCGACCTGGCCGCAGATCGGGGCCATGTACAAGGGCGACCGTTCGCGCAAGGAGCGGCTGGTCGAGTACGGCTTTCGGCTGCCCTCCGCGCTGGACAACCGCCCCTTGCAGGCGAACGAGTTTCAGGATGTGGTGGGACAGACGATTTTTGTGTCGGCCACTCCGGCGGCCTACGAGCTGCAAAACTCCAGTGTGATCGCCGAGCAGGTTATCCGCCCGACCGGCTTGCTCGACCCGGTGATGGAGATCCGCCCGATCAAGGGCCAGGTCGAAGACCTCATCGGCGAGGTCAAAAACGTGACCGAGCGCGGCGAGCGCGTGCTCGTGACCACCCTGACCAAGCGCATGTCCGAGGACCTTACGACGTACTTGCGCGAGTCTGGCATCCGCGTGGAGTACCTGCACTCGGATATCGACGCCATCGAGCGGGTCGAGATTTTACGGAACCTGCGGCGGGGTGACTTCGACGTGCTGGTCGGGGTCAATCTCCTGCGCGAAGGGCTGGACTTGCCCGAGGTTTCGCTAGTGGCGATCCTCGACGCGGACAAGGAAGGCTTCCTGCGCAGCGAGACGAGCCTTATCCAGACCGCCGGGCGTGCCGCCCGCCACGAGAAGGGCCGGGTCATTCTCTACGCCGATGTGATGAACGACTCCCTGCGCCGGACGCTGGAGGTCACCGAGAAGCGCCGCGAGCGCCAGGCGGCTTACAACGCTGAGCACGGGATCACCCCGCGCTCGGTCAAGCGCGGCTTGCAGGCCAGTCTGCACGTGCCGGGCGCAACAGATGAGCCCGACATGGTCAACGTGGCCGAGGCGGGTGGCGACGAGGATGTGGCCGTTGTCCTGGCCGAACTGGAAACCGAAATGCTGGAGGCGGCGGCGAACCTGGAGTTCGAGCGGGCCGCTATCTTGCGCGACCAGATCGACGCACTCAAGAGCGGCGAAGCCAAAAGCGGTTTTTCCGGCCGCAGGAAATCGGCTTCGCGTAAAAAGAAAGGCACCGGGCGTCGCTGATGCCGCTGCGTGAGGACCCTCTCGCGCTCTCCCCAAAGAACTTTTGAGCCGGAACTTCGTTCCTTCGCAGGAATGGGGGGAGCCTTTAAATCCGGAGAGAATCGCTATCCCAGTGATGAGCACGGACCATTCAGTGGGTCCGTTTGCAGATCTCGGTGCCTTTGTGCCTCCGTGTGAGTTTCTTTTATATTCCCTCTTTTTTATCGAGCCGGGAGTTCGGTGGTAGGTATAAAAAAACAGGCGGACAGTAAACTGTCCGCCTGTTTGCTTGGTAAGATTAATAACGCTTAGCTTAGCGGATAAAATCGGTCAATGAAAGGCGCAGATGACCGGTTGCTAATTCCAAATCCCCAATTATTGCCTTAATGGCACCATCGCGCACGCAAACGATGGCCCACTTAGTAACTCGTGCCCTTGCGGGCTTTGGTGATTGTGCAACCTGATGCAAGATAACCGGTTGCCGGGTTTTTAAAACTCGCCGAGACGAGTGCTATTTTTTACGGGCGGTTTTGAACGCCGCTGCCGGTTCGCTGGCAACTACGCCGTCCGCGAGCCTTTCGAGATGAGTCGCAATGTAATTGGAACGATTGCGATTCTCCTCTTCCGCGAGCTTGTCGATACGCTCAACCAAGTTCTGCGGTAGGCTGATGGAGATTTGGGTTTTTCCGGGCGCACGCCCGTGGTTTTGTTTTCTTTGTGCCATATGCAGTGTGCTTATTGATAAACCTTTCTCTTTTACACTGGCAGAAATGATTTTCAACAAAAATATCATTCATGCCATATGTGGTAAGATACGGGTTATCTCGATATATTCCGCTGTCTATTTAACTACCCCCTCCACTGGGAGGAGGCAGTACGGTTAGTTTATAACTAACCTTTGTAGATTTCAAGTAAGGTATCAGCGATTTCCGACGGTGTCGGTGCGACGGCGATACCCGCGTCTTTGAGAGCGGCGATTTTCGTTTCCGCCGAGCCACTGCTGCCGGAGACGATGGCTCCCGCGTGGCCCATGCGGCGTCCGGGGGGAGCAGTCGTGCCCGCGATAAAGGCTGCGACGGGTTTTTTTACATTGGCCTTGATGTAGGCGGCGGCTTCTTCTTCGGCACTGCCGCCGATTTCTCCGATAAGAATGATGGCCTCGGTGGCCGGGTCTTCATTGAAGAGCTTGACCGCGTCGAGGTGGCTGGTGCCGTTGACCGGGTCCCCGCCGATACCGATGCAGGTGCTCTGGCCGTGACCGCGCACGGTGAGTTGGTACATCGCCTCGTAGGTCAGGGTGCCGGAGCGGCTGACCACGCCAACCTTGCCGGGCTGGGCGATGTAGCCAGGCATGATGCCGATGTTGCACTGGCCGGGGGTCATGATGCCGGGGCAGTTCGGGCCGATGAGGCGCGTCTTGCTCTTGCGCAAGGCGTCCTTGACGATGGTCATGTCGCGCACCGGGATGCCCTCGGTGATGCAGATGACGGTCTCGATCCCGGCGTCAATCGCCTCCAGGATGGAGTCGGCGGCGAAGGGCGGCGGCACGAAAATAACGGAGGTGTTGGCGCCTTCCTTTTCGACGGCGTCCCTGACCGTGTTGAAGATGGGGAGCTTGTCCTCCCATTTGGTTCCGCCCTTGCCCGGTGTGACGGCGGCCACGTAGTTGGTGCCGTAGGCGATGTTGTTGAGGGCGTGCAGGGTGCCGGCCTTGCCGGTGATGCCCTGTCCGACGACTCTGGTGTCTTTTCCGACGAGTACGCTCATTGTAACGAAAGTTTGATAATGAAGGATTGGGTGATTGCCGGAGGGCGGCTTACTTCTGGATCAGCTCGACGATCTTTTTGGCCGCGTCGGCCAGGGAATCGGCCGAGGTCAGTTTGAGGCCGCTTTCGTCGAGCAGCTTCTTGCCTTCCTTGACTTCGTTGCCTTCGAGGCGGACGACCAGCGGGACATTCAGCTCGACGTTCTTGGCCGCGCCGATGATGCCCAGGGCGATCGTCTTGCAGCTCATGATACCGCCGAAAATGTTGACCAGGATGCCTTCGACATTCGGGTCGCTGAGGATGATGCGGAAGGCTTCGGTCACCTGCTGCTCGTTGGCACCGCCACCCACGTCGAGGAAGTTGGCCGGGTTGCCGCCGAAGTGCTTGATGATGTCCATCGTGGCCATGGCCAGGCCCGCGCCGTTGACGAGGCAGGCGATGTTGCCGTCCAGCGCGATGTAGCTGAGGCCGGACTTGGAGGCTTCGATTTCCTTGGGGTCTTCTTCGCCGAGGTCGCGCAGGGCGACGATTTCGGGGTGGCGATAGAGGGCGTTGCTGTCGAAGTTGACCTTGGCGTCGAGCGCGACGATGTCGCCTTCGGGGGTGGTGATGAGCGGGTTGATTTCAACCAGCGCGCAATCCTTGGCCCAGAAAAGGTCGTAGAGGCCGGTCAGGAGCTTGTCCATCTGCTTGAGCTGCTCCTTGGTGGTCAGCCCCAGGGCGAAGGCTACGGCGCGCTTGTGGAAGGGGTGAAGTCCGCCGGCGGGATCGACGTGGATACGGGCGATCTTCTCGGGGGTCTCGGCGGCGACCTTCTCAATGTCCATGCCGCCCTCGGTCGAGGCGATGAAGACCGGCTGCGAATTCTCGCGGTCGAGCAGGATGGCCAGGTAGTACTCCTTGGCGATCGCGCTGGCTTCGGTGAAGTACACGGTTTTGACCTCGCGGCCCTTGGGGCCGGTCTGGTGGGTGACGAGGGTGTTGCCGAGCATGGCCTTGCCGGCATCGAGCGCGGCCTCCTTGCTGTCCACGACCTTGACGCCGCCCTTGTACCCGTCGGTAAAGGTGCCTTTGCCGCGGCCACCGGCATGGATCTGTGACTTCACGACGATTTTCTCGCCGGAGATGCTGTCAACAGCCGCTTGGAATTGTTCTACATTTTGAACTGCCTTACCTGCCGGCACCGGGATGCCGAACTCCGTAAACAGTTCCTTGGCCTGATATTCATGAATGTTCATGTTGTGTGCTGTGCGTTTATCACAATGACGGGGGATTGGCCCGGCATGGCAACCAATTTTTTGCGATTGCAGGTATTAGAAGCACTCTTAACCGAGTACTTCAGCTTGTCTGGCCGTAATCTGCGCGACGGCATGCTTCCCCATGTCCAGCAGACGGGCCAATTGCTCGGACGAGAAGGTGGCTTCTTCGCCCGTGCCCTGTACTTCTACGTACTGGCCGCCGCCGGTCATGACAATATTAAAGTCAACCGAGGCTTCGCGGTCCTCGTGGTAATTCAGGTCGGCAATCTCCAGGTCGTGGAAAATCCCGACGCTGACCGCCGCCACCGAGTCGGTGAAGGGGCTCTCGGCCAGGACGCCGTCGGCCATGAGGCGGCGCACGGCGAGCTGCGAGGCGACGTAGGCTCCGGAGATGGAGGCGGTGCGGGTGCCGCCGTCGGCCTGGAGCACATCACAGTCGATCCACAGCGTGTAGCCGGGGAGCTTTTTCAGGTCCACCACGGCGCGCATGGAGCGGCCGATGAGGCGTTGGATCTCTACCGAGCGGCCGTCGAGCCGGCCCTTGGCGATGTCGCGGGCTTTGCGGTCGTGGGTAGAGTAGGGGAGCATGGAATACTCCGCCGTGATCCAGCCACCCTCGACGCCCTGTTCCCGCATCCAGCCGGGGACGCGCTTCTCCAGCGTGGCCGCGCAGATGACCCGCGTGTTGCCGAAGCAGGCCAGCACGGAGCCGGTGGCATGGGGGGCGAACCCGGGTTCAAAAGAAAGGGGGCGGAGCTCATGGGGAAGGCGTCCGTCAAGTCGCTTTTCTGTGGACATACGCCGCGCACCATTGACGGTTTACGCCCCCGGGGCAACGGGAAAGCACCGCTTCAGCATGATCTGAGGGGTGCTTTTTCACCACAGAGGCACAAAGGCACAGAGAGGTGAAGGTCTGGCGTTTACAGTGCCAACCGCTGAATACCGTCTTTGATGAGCGCAGAGTTAAAGTTAATCAACAGGCCCAGTCTGCATCTACTTAGTTTCAAGTAAGTGAGGAGTTGGGCTTTATGGACCGGAAGAAGACTCTCAGTGGCTTTAAGCTCTACGATGAGTTTGCGCTCCACCCATATATCCAATCTCAACCCGGCGTCCAAGGTGACATCATCGTAACGGATGGGAAGGCTGACTTGTGACTCGGCATGTACACCTCTTTTTCTCAGTTCATGGAGCATGCAAGCCTCGTAAACGGACTCAATAAGCCCCGGGCCCAAGGTGGTGTGAACTTTAAAGGCAGAATCAACAACCAGGCCGGAGAGATGGTTGTACTCATCTGGCGGGCCCATCTTAAGTTCTCTGCGTCTTTGCGCCTCTGCGGTGAAATAACTCTACGCTTCGACTTCTTCGGGCTCGGGTTCAACCCACTTGCCGTGGGAGCGGATGAGATCGACGAGGCGGTCGAGGGCTTCGGCCTCGGGGATGCCGACTTCGACGCATTCCTTGCCCACGTAGAGGTTGATCTTGGCCGGAGCGCCGCCGACGTAGCCGAAGTCCGCGTCCGCCATTTCGCCGGGGCCGTTGACGATGCAGCCCATGACGGCGATGGTCACGCCCTTGAGGTGGCCGGTGCGGGCCTTGATCCGGCCCGTGACTTCCTGCAGGTCAAAGAGCGTGCGCCCGCAACTCGGGCAGGCCACGTACTCGGTCTTGACCGTGCGCATGCGCGCGCCTTGGAGGATGTTGTAGGCCAGGGCGGTGCAGCGGGCGAGGTCGTCCACCGTGTCGATGCTGAGCAGGTCGCCGAAGCCGTCCGCGAAGGCCGGGCCGGTGTACATGGCGGCTTCCAGCAACTGGCGTCCGAAGCCCTCCTGGTGCAGGATCTCGAAATCCCCGCGCATGCGCAGCCACAGCGGGCCGCGGAGGTTTTTCTTTAAAAGCACGTCGCCGAGAGCGCGGATCGCGCCGACGGGGTGGGTGCTGGCGTCGGGGGCGGAAAGGGTGTGGACGACGTTCTCCTGCCCGGCGAGGGTGTCGTTGAGGGCGGAGACGGTGGCGGCGTCGGCATCGACGGCCAGCAGCAGCCCGTGGGACTGCGTGAGGGAAAGGAAGCTTTTCAGCGACTCGGTGTCACCGGCTCCGAAGCGCTTGACGAGCATCCAGCCGCAGCGGTCGTTCCAGTCGAAGGCGTCGAGCGCGGCGGTGGTGACGCCTTCGCCGATCTCGGCCACGAGGGTCTTGATCGCCGGGGCGAGGGTCTTTTGCAGGCTCAGCAGGTGGATCAGGTCGGTGTCCTGCTTGACCTGTACCAGCAAGCCCTCGATGCGGGCGTCCTTGAGCACCTTGTGGGCGGCGAGCACGTCCTTGGTGATCTGGGCGTGTTCGGAAAGCGGGCGGTGGCTCGGGGCGATGACGCGCGGCGGCTCCAGTGCGTTGATCGGGCAGTCCTCGCCGAAGCTCAGGTTGACGACTTCGCGGCGGCGGTACTCGTAGGGGTTGACCGCCTCGGGCTCGCGCTCGGGGGCGGGCAGGTTTTTGGAATTTTCCCAGAGGGCGTGGGCGCGGTCGGCCAGGTCGCGAGCGACGGGGACTTCGTACCACGGGTCTTCGGTCAGGGAGACGCGGATGGTGTCCCCGAGGCCGTCGTAAAGCAGCGCGCCGATGCCGATGGCGCTCTTGATACGGGCGTCTTCGCCGTCCCCGGCCTCGGTCACGCCGAGGTGGAGCGGGTAGTTGAACCCGGCCTCGTCCATGCGGGCCGTGGCCAGGCGGTAGGCCTCTATCATGACCTTGGTGTTGCTGGCCTTCATCGAGACGATGATGTCGCGGAAATTATGGTCGTCGGCGATGCGCATGAACTCCAGGGCGCTCTCGACCATGCCCAGCGGGGAGTCCCCGTAGCGGTTCATGATGCGGTCGGAGAGGGAGCCGTGGTTGGTGCCGATGCGCAGGGCGCGGCCCAGTTCCTTGGCCCGCTTGACCAGCGGGGAAAAAGCTTCGTGGAGGCGCTGGAGTTCGCTGTCGTATTCGGAGTCGGTGTACTCCTTGACCGCGAATTTCTTCTTGTCGGCGTAGTTGCCGGGGTTGACGCGGACTTTTTCGACGTGCTCGATGGCGACCATGGCCGCGTTGGGCAGGAAGTGGATGTCGGCCACCAGCGGGATGTTTCCAAACCCGGCGGCGGTGAAGCCCTCGCGAATGTCCTTGAGCGCCTGGGCGGCGGCCTTGTTGGGGGCGGTGATGCGGACGATCTCGCACCCGGCTTCGGCCAGGCGGATGCACTGCTTCACAGTGGCGGCCACGTCCTGGGTGAGGCTGGTCGTCATGGACTGGACCCGGATCGGGTTGTTGGCGCCCACGCCGACGGGTCCGACTTTTACCTCGGAGGTGGGACGGCGCAGAGCCTGGAAACGCGACTGACAGTAAAGCCTCATCCTTAACGCAATTAAAATGACTGCCCCCTGATAACAAGCGAAAACGCCGATTTGTCCGGTGACAATTTAACGGTGGCGGGGGAATTTAAGTAACTTTTACTCGGCGGGTTTGTCGTTCGGGAACGCAATGTCGATCTGATACTGCTGCTCGCGGAGGGCCTGTTTTTTGGCTTCGACATCGCCCACCCAGTCGAGCGAGTCGAAGAGCGTGATATACGCCATGAGCCCGAACAGCAGCACGACAAAGGCCCCGGTGGCGGCCTCGATCAGGCTGCGCGGCATGGGGCGTCCCAGCAGTTTGGAAATGGTGGCGATGGTCATGTGCCCGCCGTCGAGGACGGGGATGGGCAACAGATTGAGCAGGGCGAGGTTGACGTTGAGGATGACGGCGAAGGCCAGCGCGGCCCGGAAGCCGTCCCATTTGGTGTCAAACATGTCCGGGCTGGAAAAACGATGCACCAGCCGCCCGATGCCGATGGCACCGTTGAGGTCTTTGAAGCCGATGTCCGATCGGGGGCTGACCAGGCTGCCCAGAACGCGGCCGATCATTTTGACGCTGGCGGTGAACTGCTGGCCCGGCGTGGGGTGGGCGATGATGAAGTCGTCCTGCAGGCGGAAGCCGATCATGGCGCGGGTCACGGGGTTGACGAGCGAGGCGTCCCACTCGCCCCCGGCCTGGTAAACGTAGTCCTTGCCCTCCTGGCGGAAGCTCAGTTGCGGGTCGACCCCGGCGCTATTGAAGGCGGCGATGAGGGAGGCCAGGCTGTCCACGGGCTGGCCGTTGACGGCGGTGAGCACGTCGCCCGGTTTGAACTGCCCTTCCAGCGGGCTGGCCTCCGCGATGTCGAAAAGCACGAGCTGTCCCGGCGTGTCCGCAGAGGCCGGGTCACCGGCTTCGTCTGGTGCGTAAATCGGCATGACTTCAATGGCGGCTTCCGGCTGCCCGGCGGGGGCGAGGCGGGCCAGCGGCTTGGTCCAGGCGACCGCCTCCGGCTTGACGGTGAGCTGGGTCGGTTCGCCGTCGCGGAGGATGTCCAGGGTGACGGCTTTGCCGGGCTGGGCGTTGATGTAGTCGTTCAGGGTGACTAGGTTGTAAAGTTTCTGACCATCAACGGCTTCGATCAAGTCCCCGGACTCAAGCCCAGCGATCTGGGCGGGGGAGTCGGGCATGATGCCGCCCACACGCAGGGTCTGGGCCTGGCTGATGCCGATGATGCGAAGCTCGCGCCCGGAGCGTTCGTTATAGGTCATCAGGACCGGGAAGACCTCGACTGGCAGGATGTCGCCGTCGCGCTCAATGAGGAGCTTGGCACGGGGGTTTCCGGCGGCGTCGCGGCCCGAGCCAGTGGCGATGTACATGCTCACGTCCTGCCAGTCGTTGACAGGCTCGCCATCAATCTGGAGGATGCGGTCCCCGGGCTGGAGCCCGGCCTGCGCGGCGGGCGAGGGGACGGTGGTTTCGGCGTCGATTGCGACCTGCGTCTGGACGTAGCCGATCATATTGGTCTGAGAGGACTTGAGGATCGGCGTGCCCGCGAGCCAGACCACGGTGGCCAGCACGAGGGCCAGGATGAGGTTAAAGAATGGCCCGGCGAAGGCCACGATCATCTTGTCGGCGTAGCTGATCGGGGGAAGCTTGTCGGCGTCGTCACTGTCGCCTTCGAGGGCTTTCATGTCCGCCAACTGTGGCAGGGCGACGAAGGCCCCGAACGGAATCCAGCAAAAGCAGTACTCGACGCCATCCTTGCCGCGCCAGCCGAAGATCTTCGGTCCCAGCCCGAAAATCGAGAAACGCTCGACCTTGAGCCCGCGCCACTTGGCGGCGAGGAAGTGCCCCAGCTCGTGGATGACGATGGCGCCGTTGAAGAAAAGGATAATAAGCACCCAGCCCCACGCGTTGGTGAAGAGGGATTGCAGGAGGTTGCCGTCGCCGCTCATGGTTTTTTAATGATTACCGTGGAGATACGGAATGGCGGAACGGGAAAAAGTCAAAATACGCGGGGTGAGAGTGTTCATCGGTCTTGTTTTACAGCAGAAATCAGGCGCACGGCCAGAGACGGGCGTTTTCGGGTGCAGCTATAGTCTATCACTATAACCGGTTGGTGAGAGAAAAGTTCGCCTGCGGGTGAAAGATTGGCGGATTATTTCGTGATGGGAGTCAGGCCGGCAGCGACTTTCTCCCCGGCGATGCGGCGGGCCTCGGCGTCGGCGGCCAGGAGGTCGTCGAGGTTGTCCGGGTCATGGTTGGAGATGGATTCGAGGGTCCGCTCGATCACCCGGGGGATGTCGAGGTAGCCGATGCGGTCGGCGACAAAGGCTTCCACCGCGATCTCGTTGGCGGCGTTGAAGGCTCCGGTGGCGATCCCTCCGGCCAGGGCGGCCTCGCGGGCCAGCCGCAGGCAGGGGAACTGCACCTCGTCCGGCGGGCGGAATTCGAGGTTGAGCAGTTGGGAAAAGTCGAGGGTGGCGTCCACGCCCGCGGCCCGTTCGGGGTACAGGAGGGTGTGCTGGATGGCAAAGGTCATGACCGGCGGGCAGAGTTGGGCCAGGATGGAGCCGTCCACGTACTGCACCATCGAGTGGACGATGCTCTGGGGGTGGATGGTCACGTCGATGCGGTCGGCAGGCAGGTCAAAGAGCCAGCGGGCCTCGATTAGCTCCAGCCCTTTGTTGGCCATCGTGGAGGAGTCGATGGTGATCTTCGGACCCATGTCCCAGTTGGGGTGCTTGAGGGCCATTTCCTTGGTCACGGTGGCCATTTGCTCGCGGCTGAAGTCGCGGAAGGGCCCGCCCGAGGCAGTCAGGATGAGCCGGTCCACGTCCACCTTGCGCTCGCCCTGGAGGCATTGGAAAATGGCGTTGTGCTCGCTGTCGAGCGGAAGCATCCGCGAGCCGGAGCGGCTGGCCGTCTCCATGACGAACTTGCCCGCCAGCACGAGGATTTCCTTGCTCGCCAGGGCGATGTCCTTGCCCTTTTCGAGGGCGGCGAGGGTCGGCTTGAGCGAAAGCGTCCCGACGATGGCGGGGACCACCAGTTGCGCCTCTCCGAGCACGGAGACGGCGATCAGCCCCTCCAGCCCGCAGTAGAGCTTCGTCCCGGCGGGGAACTCGCCCGAGGCCCTGGCCTCGGCGCAGACGGCTTCGTCGTAGATGGCGACGTGGGGGACGTTGAACTCCCGCGCGATGCGGGCCAGGTCGCGCCAGCGGCGGCGTCCGGCGATGGCGAGCAGTTCGAGTTTGTCCGGGTGCTTGGCGACGACGCGTAGCGTATTTTCACCAATGGAGCCGGTGGCCCCGAGCAGGACGATCTTTTTGGGACTGGACATGGAACAGAAAGTGCGATGCAGGCAACCCGTAGCAGGGTTTAGACCAGGTAATTGAATAAGAGATACCCGGCGGGCGCGGTCAAGATCAGGCTGTCGGTCAGGTCAAAGATGCCGCCAATGCCGGGGATGGCGCTGCCGGAGTCCTTGACGCCCGCCTTGCGCTTGACCATCGACTCGATCAGGTCGGAGACGAGCGCGATGTCACCGAGGATGGCCGCGATCAGGGCCGCCTTGATCCAGCCCATTTCGGGCAGGTAGGACGGGAAGCAGGCCAGCAGGATGACCCCGACCAGTGCGGAGAAGGCGATCCCGCCCAGTGCGCCCTCGATGGTCTTGTTCGGGCTGATGTGGGGGCAAAGCTTGTGCTTGCCGATGGCCATGCCGACCAGCAGCCCGCCCACGTCGGAGAATTTCGAGACCGCCACGATCCAGACCGGCACCATGACCGTGCCGTAGTCCTGCATCAGCAACCCGTAGAACTGGAACATAAACGGCACATAGATCACCCCGAACAACGTGGGCATGAACGTGTTGCGGATCTGTGGCACCGCCAGCAGGGTAAAGGAAAGCACGATCATGGCCAGCGCGGTCACGTCGAGGGCGTGCTGCACGGGCAGGTAGTACGTGCCCAGCATGATGAACAGCCCGAGGCCGACGCCGACTGCCTTGAGCGGGCGGTATGGCCCCATTTTCTCCAGCAGCTTGTAAAACTCGATCTGGGTCAGGGCGGCGAGGGCCGTCAGGAGCAGGAGGCCGCCGTCCTGCCCGAAAAAGGCGAGCACGGCGACGATGACGGCCCACAGGCCAAGGGTGCTGGCGATGCGTTTCCTCACCGGTTAAGGGCGGCTTCGTCCGTGGGGGCTTCGGTGACCTGCTCTCCGGTCTTGCCAAAGCGGCGCTGGCGACGGTGGAAGCTCTCCACGGCGTCGATAAAGTGCTGGCGACCGAAATCGGGCCAGAAAACCGGGCTGAAAAACATCTCGGAATAGGCGCACTGAAGGAGGAGAAAATTACTGATCCGGGTCTCACCGGAGGTGCGGATGAGCAGGTCCGGGTCGGGGATGCCGTCGGTGTAGAGGTAGCGCGAGAACAGCGGCCAGTCGAGGTGGTTGGGGTCGGCTTTGCCCTTGGCCACGTCCTCGGAAAAGGCCCGCACGGCGTCCAGCACCTCGGTGCGGGAGCCGTAGTTGAGCGCCACTTGCAGGACATAGTCCTTGAAATCCTTGGTCGCTTCCAGCGCGGCGTGGAGTTTTTTCTGCACGCCTTCGGGCAGTTCCTCGGGGCGTCCGATCACGCGCAGGCGGACCTTGTTCTTGACCAGTTCGCGGGTGTTGCGCTCCAGAAAAAACTCCAGCAGCCCCATCAGGGAGGAGATTTCCTCCGGCGGGCGCTGCCAGTTCTCCACCGAGAAGGCGAACAGCGTCAAGGTGCGGATTTTCAGGTCGCGGGCGACCTTGAGGATCTCCCGTACATTGCTGACGCCGCGGCGGTGGCCCTCGATCCGGGGCAGGCCGCGCTGCCGCGCCCACCGTCCGTTGCCATCCATGATGATGGCGACATGCTGGAGGCCCGGCATACCGGAGGGTTGGCTGGTGGAATCGGTCACAGGTGGAGAGTTAGACGCTGGAAACGGACAGATGTTTGCCGTCTCCGGCGGAGGGCTGGTTTGCCCTTTATCTTCCCACCCTATAAGGGATTGAATCGGGAATGCAAATCCCAATCGTGCTCTTGCGTGTCGCCGGGGAGCGGTTTGACAGGGAGTTTTTTGTGGGGTATTGTTTGAATATGTCTAAAGCACTTGACGATGCCGCCGTCGCAACCGCGCTGGCGGGCCTGCCCGGTTGGGCCCATCAGGATAATCGGCTAAAAAAGTCCTTCACCTTTGCGGACTTCTCGCAGGCGCTGGGCTTCATCGTCCGCGTGGGGCTGGAGGCCGAGAAAATGAACCACCATCCGGAGCTTTTTAACGTTTATAACCGGGTCGAGCTGGCTCTGGCCACGCACGATGCGGGGAGCAAGGTCACAGACAAGGATGTCGCCCTCGCCCGGCGGGTTGAGGCTGTCGGGATGGAGTAGGTTGTGTTGGGAGATAGATTGGTCGTCGCCGCTGAGCGCAGAATGGCTGAATGGTTAAATGGTTGATTGTTGTTCGCCGGGTTCAGCCCCCAGCCATTTAACCATTTGATCATTTTGCCTTCAAACTCTCTTGAAACGTTACAATTGACTGATTCCGAACGTATTAACCTTAACGCGACCCTGGATTCTGTACCTTTTAATTAAAAAACATTCCGCTGTTGCACGGCGGGGACATGTAAGGTAAGCCTAGGGGTTACGACTGAAAAGACGATGAGCGATCAAGTTACATCCAGCCTGAAAAGTACGTCCGCGCGCAAGCCGAAGGCGTATTACGACAAGGATTTCCAGGTCACGGACGCCTACCGGCAGACTCTGCCCGACATGCAGAACTGTGACTCCTCGGAAATCCAGGGGGCGAACGTGCCGATCATGCAGGTGGGCATCTCCAATTTCCGCCTGCCTCTGACGTACCTGACCAAGGCCTGCGAAAAGCGTTCGCTGGAGACCTCGGTCACGGGGACGGTCTCACTCGGCGCCGATGCCAAGGGCATCAACATGTCCCGCATCATGCGCACGTTCTACGACTTCAAGGACCGTGTCTTTTCGCTGGAATTGCTCGAAGAGATCCTCCTGCGCTACAAGCGCGAGATCGGCAGCAGCCGTGCCCGCCTGAAGCTTAATTTCAACTACCCGATCGTGCAGAAAAGCCTGCGCAGCGGGCTGGAGGGCTTCCAGTACTACAAGGTCGCCTACGAGGGCTTCATCGACGATCTCGACCGCTACCGCCGCTTTATCCATTTTGATTTCGTGTACTCCTCGGCCTGCCCGTGCTCCTCGGAGCTCTCCGAGCACGCCCGCGCCGAGCGCGACATCTACAGCATCCCGCACTCCCAGCGCAGTAAGGCGCGGGTCAGCGTGGAGGTGCGCGACGGCTCCGACCTGCCGCTGGAAGATCTCCAGCAGCTCTGCCTCGAAGCTCTCAAGACCGAGACCCAGGTCATGGTCAAGCGCGAGGACGAGCAGGCTTTCGCCGAGTTGAACGGCGCGTACGTCAAGTTCGTCGAGGATGCCGCCCGGCTCCTCTACGAGCAGCTCGACGCCGAGCCGCGTATCCGCGACTTCCAGGTCACCTGCGCGCACTTGGAGTCGCTCCACTCGCACGATGCCGTGGCTGTGATCAACAAGGGCCTGCCCGGCGGCTTCACCGCCGACACCCGCGATTTCCACGACCTTATCTGCTAGCGTACCGAATCCTTAATTTACTGGGGGTGCATAGCCGCCAAATGAGCACCTGCGTTGGACTAAGATGAGGCTTGTGTCGGGAGCGGATGGGTTATAGGACGGTGGCATGTCTCGTATCCCTGTTGCTTGTCTGGTCTTTGCGTTTGTCTGGATGACGGGGGCGCTCGTTTCACTCCGTGCGGACGATGAGATTTTGCGCAACGGCGACTTTTCCCGCGGCACCAGCGGCTGGAAGGGCGACCGCAAAATCCAGCAGGACGGCGAGGGCAACAAATACATGCTCGTCGAGGCCGACGACGATGAGCCCGCCGTTGTCGTGCAGGACAAGCTCGACGGAAAAGGGCTGGATGTGCTCGTACTGCGTTTCAGGTGTCTTATCAGTGAAGACTACACCGGCGAAGGTGTGCGGGTGCGGCTGGTCCGCCCCAGTGGCAGCGCGGTGACGCTGACCCTGCGCCTCACCGAGCGGGGCGAGTGGATGCCGGTTACGGCCCGGCTGCGCGGCTTGCGTAAGATGGACGAGTTCGCGCTGGAGCTGGGGACTTTTCCGGGCAAGGGGAGCATCGCGTTTGACGATGTTTCCGTCCGCCCGCTCGGCCCCGACGATGAGGAGGAAACGGTCGAGTAATACCGTTTCTCAACAGAAATGATACCTGATTCCCAACTGTCTTGATCAGACAAGGGATTTAACAGGAAGAGCGGAAAGAACGCTAAGTAAGGCCGGAGGTGCCTCTTTCCTTTCTTCCCGGCCTTCCTGTTAATTCTTTGAAAGGTGTCGAATTGGGTGAAAAAGTGGTGTAAGCTTTTATAAGGGGCGGCTTTCCTTCTGCCCCGCGAAAAAGAACTGGCGCGCGCTCGCGGGCGTGGACATGGTGAGGGGCATGGATTTTTCCGGACCCAGTGTCAGCATTGGCGACCAGTTCGCCCCCATCGACTACGAGCGCGAGCTTAACCCGCAGCAACTGGCCGCGGTCAAGGCCGCTGACGGGCCGGCGCTGGTGCTGGCCGGGGCGGGCTCGGGCAAGACGCGGACGCTGACCTACCGCGTGGCCTGGCTGCTGGAGCAGGGCGTTTACGCCGGGGAGATTCTCCTGCTCACCTTCACCAACAAGGCCGCCCGTGAGATGCTCGGTCGGGTGGAGGACCTGACCGGCGTGCCCCGCTGGAAGTTCTGGGGCGGGACTTTTCACTCCATCGGGCAGCGCACGCTGCGTACGCACGGCGCGACGGTCGGGATCGAGAAGGGCTTTACGATCCTCGACCAGGGCGACGCCGAGTCCCTCCTCGGCGATGTCATCCGCGAGCGCGACAGCACGTTTCTCAAAAACAAGGACCACCCGAAGGCCCGCGTCGTGGCCGAGATGATCAGCTATGCCCGCAACACGCGGCAGCCGCTGGAGAACGTCATCCTCTCGCGCTACCCGTGGCTGGAGGACATGGTCGAGACGCTGCTGGGCTTTGCCCGTGGCTACGCCGAACGCAAGCTGCGCCAGCAGACGCTCGATTACGACGACTTGCTGGAGTACTGGCTCAAGCTTCTGGAAACCGATGCGCAGGCCCGCGATTATTATCAGGACCGCTTCCGCTACGTCCTGGTGGACGAGTTTCAGGACACGAACAAACTTCAGGGCTCCATTGTCAACCTGCTCGCGGCCAAGCGCCGCAACGTCATGGTCGTGGGCGACAACTGGCAGTGCATCTACACCTGGCGCGGGGCCGAGTTCGCCAACATGGAGGACTTCGCCGACGTTTTTCCCGAGCGCACGATTTACAAGATCGAGACCAACTACCGTTCCAGCCCGCAGATCCTGAATTTCGCCAACCACATGATGGGTGGTCACCCGTCCATCCCCGGCTACCCGCTGGAGCTTCAGGCGCACCAGCCGTCGCGGGACCGGCCCTACGTGTTGCCGTGTATGGACACGCGCCAGCAGGCGGACATCGTTATCCGGCGGCTGGAGGGGCTGCGAGAGGAAGGGCGCTCGCTCAAGGACGTGGCCGTCCTCTACCGCGCCCACTATCAGGCGATGGATCTTCAGATGGAGCTTTCCCGCCGTGGCGTGCCCTACACGATTACCAGTGGCGTGCGTTTCTTCGAGCAGGCGCACATCCGCGATCTCGTAGCGCAGTTGCGGTTGGTGGCCAATCCGCGTGATAGCGCCGCCTTTGAGCGGCTGGTCATGCTCCTGCCGCGGGTGGGCGCAGTCACCGCGAAAAAACTCTACAAGCAGGCGCACGAGCTGGCGGAAAAGGAACGCACTTCGCTCGTCTGGGCGTTGCTGGGCGAGCCGGTTCTGAAAAAAGTCCCCGCCGATGCCCGCGAGGACTGGACGCAGATGGCGCAAAGCCTGCTCGACATGGAGCGTGCTATGGGCGGCCCAGCGGTGGCCCCGCCGGAAAAGCTCGATCCCGACCTCTTCGACCACGCCAAAAAACAGCAACCGGGTGAGACGCGTGTGGCAGCTACGCCGCAGGAAGTGGTCAAACTCGCCATCGAAGGCTGGTACGGCGACTACCTGCGCAACCTTTATGATAACTGGCAAAGCCGCCGTGACGATCTCGACAGTTTACTCGGGTTCGCTGCCCGCTACGAGGACATGACGGAGCTGCTCGCCCAACTGGTTTTGCTCAACTCCGAGACCAGCGACCGCCGGATCGACCCGGAGGAGGAGACGGTCAAGCTGACGACCATTCACCAGTCGAAGGGGCTGGAGTTCCCGGTCGTGTTCGTGCTCGGCTTGTCCGAAGGGCTGCTCCCGCTCAAGCGGGCTATCGAAGACGGTGATGTCGAGGAGGAGCGCCGCCTGCTCTATGTGGCCGTGACCCGAGCGATGGAGGAGCTCTACCTGTGCTTCCCGCGCGTGACGACGTCCGGCGGGCCGCCCCAGATCATGGAGCCCTCGCGATTCCTGACTGCTGTATCCGAAGAGTACTACGAGGTGCTGCGAACCGGCGGCGGGCGCTGAGCACAATGTAGCTTAAAGACGACGACAAAAAAACGCCGGGCACCCAAGGGTGCCCGGCGTTTTATTAAATATGTATCCAAAAACGGATACGAAGTTTACTCGGTTGCGTCCTTGACCTTTTCCTTGGTGTCGTCGTAGGCGTCCTTGATGGCATCGCCGGTTTGGTCAGCGGTCTTGCTGATGGCGTCACCAGTCTTGTCGGCGGCCTCGGAGATATGGTCACCGGCGTCCTTCATGTCTTGCTTGGCGTCCTTGCTGCAACCAGCGGCAAAGGTGAGGGCGGCAGCGGCGGTGAGAGCTGTCAAAAAGCGGATAAGTGATTTCATGATGAATAGATGGTTATCTGGTTGTTGTCGTGATAGTCGCGAAGACTATCCCACCAGCATGTCACAGCCTTTCATGGCTGCAATGACAAAAAAGATGAGCTTTTACTCGTTTGATTGCCCCCGGCCGGGAAATCCAGACGAGTCTGGAGTGATGATTGCGGGCATAAAAAAGCGCCGGATGGTGTACATCCGGCGCAGGAGGGAATTGTTCTGAACTCTGGCGGCGTTAGTTGGCCTTGTCGGCGGCGTCTTCCACGCTGTCACCAGCGTCTTCGACGGCATCACCCACGGCGTCACCAGCCTTGTCGGCGGCTTTGGAAATGCTGTCTCCGGCGTCTTCGAGATGGTCGCCGGTCGATTTTTCACAACCTGCGACGAACAGAATAAGTCCGGCGGCCATGAGTGCAGTCAGTAAGCGGGTCAATGATTTCATAATGATAATAGTTGGATGTTGTTTATGATGATCCAGTGCAGACTATTTTCTGTAACGATAGCCAGTATAGGCCAACTTCCCGCTTGATGCAAAGCCTGACGGCTTTTTTTACCCCAAGGTCAACCGCTGTTTCAGGCCGCCATGCGCGACTGTGAGTGGCTTACGGGTGCCGGAGGCGGGGTAATGCGCTCAGGCCGTTTTTTGATAATCTTGCCAGACCAGATGGAAACTGGGCGCGTAACCATCGGGATGGCCCGCCATGTCAGCGGTGAGTTCCGGGGGCGTGAACCAGCGCCCTTCGCTGATTTCCTCCGGGTCAAAGGTGATCTCTCCATCCCAGACGAGCTTGTAGACAAAGATAAATTCATAGCCTGTGGCCCGGCAGGGGCTGTGCGAGAAGAGGGTGTCGAGGGCATCGACGCCGGGAATGCTGATGCCAAGCTCTTCGCCCAGCTCGCGGACGGCCGCGGTGCTGTAGTTTTCCCCGGCATCCACATGGCCGGAGCACGAGGTGGTCCAGCGGTTGGGGTAGGTGTCTTTGGTCGGAGAGCGACGCTGCATGTAGATGTCCCCCCGGCTGTTGAAGACCAGGATGTGCACGGCGCGGTGGAAAAGCCGCCGCCGGTGGACTTCATGCCGGGGTAGCTGCATGATGACTTGGTCGCGCTGGTTTACGACGTCGAAAGGTTCGTCTGGATTGGAAGGCATGGCGAGGGTGGGGGACGAGATAGTTATGTAGTGGAAAATGGATACGGATGGGGCTTCCGTTGTGGATGAGTCAGGTTGTTCCGGATGTATGAATGACTGCGGTCAAAAGTTTAGAGGTCGCCGCCGAGTGGTTGCAGCCAGATTTCATCGACCACGGTTTTGGCCGGGAGTTCCCAGGCATTCACGACGGCCTGCGCCACATCGGCGGCGGGCATGAGGCGTTCGTGCTTGGTCGCCTCGTCCAGGCCGGACATGTCCCAGGCGTTGGTGTGGGTGGGGCCGGGCAGGATGCAGATCACGCGCACGCCGTGTGGGGTTAGCTCCTGGCGCATGACGCGGGTCATCCCGAGCAGGCCGTACTTGGCGGCGCTGTACGCGGCCATGCCGGGGAAAATCTTGCGCGAGGCGGAGGAGGCGATGTTGATGATCGTGCCGCGTTTGCGCTCGGCCATGCCGGGGGCGAAGGCCCGCGACACGAGAAAGGCGCTGCGTAGATTGGCCGCGATAACGGTGTCGAACTCCTCGGTGTTGAGATCCAGAAAAGGTTTGGCGAGGAAGAAACCGGCGTTGTTGACGATGCCGTCGGGCTCGCCCTGAGTGTTGCGGACAGCTTCGGCCAAGGCGGTGACGGCGTCGGCGTCGGAGACATCGCAGGTGTAGGCGCGGGCTTCCACGCCGAGCGCCTGACAGGCTTTGGCGGTGGCCGAGAGTTGGTCGGTGGAGCGGGCGGTGAGGGCGAGGCGACAGTTGCCCTTTTGCGCAAAAGCCAGTGCGATGGCCGCGCCGATGCCGCGTCCGCCGCCAGTGATGACGATCAGGGGATTTTCCATGCGCAGAGGTTAATTCCCGCCCGGCGTTCCGCCAAGCCGCGATGTCATAATATTTTCACCGCAGCATTGGAGTGGATGAACCTCCTTGTTCTGTCGAGGCCGGTGGACGTGACCTTATTCGAGAGGTCGCACACCGCTGGCCAGCAAAGTCTCGAAATACGGTTCCTGCTCTTCGCGGGCGACGATAGAGACATCGACGTGCTCGAAGCCCAGTTCCTTGAGCCACTGGTAGAGGGTGTTTTCGGCGAAGCCCAGCCAGGTGTCGGCGTAGAGGTCGCGGGCTTTTTCAAAGGCGTGCTCCTTGAGGTCGAGCACGATGAGCCGCCCGCCGGGCTTGAGGATGCGGTGCGCCTCGGAGAGGGCACGGAAGGGCTTGCGGGCGTGGTGGAGGGCCTGGCTGAGGTAGGCGAGATCCACGCTGGCATCCTTCAGCGGGACGTCCTCGATGTCGCCGAGCTGGTAGTAAAGGTTGTCAATGCCGTGACGTTCGGCCAGGTCGGTGCCGACTTCGACCATTTTGGGGGAGTTGTCGATGCAGTAAACCGCTTCGGCCCGCTGGGCCAGCAATTGCGCCAGGACGCCTTCGCCCGCGCCGAGGTCGGCGATCTTGATTTTGGGGGTCAGGTGGAGGAGGAAATGCCCGATGCCCTCCCAGGAGCGGCCGGGGCAGTAGTTTTTGCCCAAACGCCCGGCGACCTGGTTAAAATACTGCTCGGCCTGGCGGCGGCGCTTGTCGAGGATGCGGGCGAGGTTGGCGGCATCGATTTCCAGCTCGGGCTGGTGGGCCGTGGCGCGGCAGGCGGCCTCGATGAGCTGGCGCTCGCCAGCGGGGAGGTTGCGCGCGAGGGAGTAAAAGCTGCGCTTGCCGTCGCGGCGGTCGGAGGTCAGCCCGCCCTTGCGCAACAGGGAGAGGTGCGAGGAGATGCGCGACTGGCCCATGCCGAGGATTTCCTGAAGCTCCGCCACGGATAGCTCTTCTTGCACGAGCAGGGCCACCACGCGCAGGCGGGTGGGGTCGGCCAGGAGTTTCAGCGTCTCAAGCGGGTCGGACATCGCGGGCCATGTTCGCGAGTCGTCAGGCCGGGGTCAATGCGAATGGAGGGGTGAGGGACTATGATGACGCATGTATGTGTAGTTGACATGTTGTATGGATTGTGATCAACATCTCCTATGGCTGTGCCTGCGCAAAAGGAAAAACCGATTGAATCTCGATCTTATAATGAGTCTACAATAGAGCTATTGGAGGCTGAGCGTTCTCAAGAATTAGTCATCGCTCTATGTGGCCCTATCGGCACTCAAATTCACCAAATAGCCGAGTTAATGAATGAGCGGCTAAATGAACATTACTGCTATGATTCTGAAGTTGTTAAACTAAGCAGTTTTATTGCTGAAAAACACCCATTTAAGGGACGAGAAGCTGAGCATTTCTCCAAAATTGAGCATTTTATAAACAGTGGAAATTCTATGCGGAATGCGTACGGTGCTGGCGTTCTTGCTGAATTGGCCGTTCATTACATTAGTATTAAACGTCACTCTAAGATGAGTGAGAGGCAAGTTCATCCCGGTCCCGTCCGATTTTGCCACATTATCGACTCTATTAAGAATGTACATGAATTAACGCTCTTAAGGTCTGTGTATTCTGATGTTTTGGTTACAGTTGGTGCATATGATGATAAGGATCGAAGAGTTGCTTCGTTGAAAAGAAAAGGCGTCAGTGAGGAGGATGTGTATCGGCTCATTGATCGTGATTCTGGTGAAGAATATGATAATGGACAATCCGTCCGAAAAGTTTTTCCTCAATGTGACTACTTTATTAATTGCAGTGATGATGTTGAAGATATTCAGGCTAAGGTTGATAGGTTCTTGGGATTGATTACTGGTAGTAGTCTTGTTACTCCTACTAACGATGAAAGAAATATGTGCCATGCATATTACGCAGGGCTTAATTCGGCTTGTTTGTCGAGGCAGGTTGGTGCGTCATTGGCAGATTCTAACGGCGATCTTATTGGGATTGGATGGAATGATGTCCCTCAATTTGGAGGGGGGTTGTATAGTGAGAATAGTGAGCAGGATAAGCGTTGCTTTAAGATAAAGGATTGTGTCTGTCATAATGACTTTGAAAAAAATGTCATCATTGACTCAATCGTAGAAGATCTAAGATCTAGTATGAAAACTGAAGATCTAGATCGCTTGCGTGATAGACTTCGCCGGGGCCGAATAGGTCAGCTATTGGAATTTTCGCGTTCTGTTCACGCCGAGATGTATGCAATCCTCGATTCGAGCGCGAAGGGCGGTGGCCTAAGGATCAAGGGAGGTAGCATTTATGTTACCACGTATCCGTGCCATAATTGTGCGCGCCATATTGTCGCTGCAGGGATCCATAACGTCTATTATCTGGAGCCATATAGTAAAAGTATGGCTATTAGACTTCATGAAGATGCAATTACTGAAAATGTTAATAACTCAAATATGGTAAGGGTTATTCCGTACGAAGGTATTGGACCGGAGATGTTTGCTCGCTTTTTCAAAATGCCTGAAGGTGGGAGGAAAAAAAACGGGAAAATGATTCCCACGAGGGAAAAAAGCGCTATACTTCGGTCAAGTTTTTCAATGCGATCGTATCCTCAGTTGGAATCGATTGTTGTTGAATCGCTAAAACGTAAGCAACTAGTCGGAAATGGCAGCAAAAACTAAAAACCGGGATTCACGTCAACTAAAGCTTACCTTAAGTAATGAGAAGTCTATGGGTACCGCGCCTCAAATTGAGGGAACAAAGAGCAATATTATTTATTTTAAAAATTGCGTAAATAGCGTAAATGAGGAGCGCCGTACAAGAGCCATGCGCTCGATCAGCCGCTTATACGATGAGTTGCGGGAGATGTGATTTCTGACATGAATATGCAAAAAGGCCGGAGAATTCTCCGGCCTTTTTTAATAATATAAATTTCGCTCTTAGAGCTTCCGACCGGAGTCGATCCAGCGGCTGATGCTCTTGAGCTTCCAGTTGTGGACCTGGCCGTCGATCTCGGTCTGGACGGTGTTGCCGGCCTGCTTGTTCATGAGGGCCTGACCGAGCGGGGTCTTGTAGGAGAGGATGTTGTCCTCGGGGGCGGAGTCCCAGGCACCCATGAGGGCGTAGTTCTGAACCTCGCCGGAGTCGGTGTCCTCGATCTCGACGATAGAGCCGATGCCGACCGCGTCGTTGGTCACGTTGGTGAAGTCGGTCACGCGGGCGCGGGCGAAGTCCTTTTCCAGCAGGGCCTTGCGGGCCATGAGGGTTTCCTGGTCCTGGCGGGCCATCTTGTACTCGGCGTTTTCGCGCAAGTCCCCATGTTCGCGGGCGACCTCGATGGCCTCCTTGTTTTCGGGGATCTTGACGTTGACCAGCTCTTCGTACTCGGCCTTGCGGTCGTCGAGGCTCTTCTGGGAGACGATAAGCTCGTCCACCTTCTGTTCGGCCTCGCCGGAGACGAGCTTCTGGATGCTCGGGAAACGCTTGATGAAGCGGGCCAGCAGGGACTTCTTGGTCAGGTCCTCGAAGCCCTGGTTGAGGATGAGGCCCTGGGCGAGGTCACGGGCGATCTCGTCATTGGCTTCGGCCAGCATGTCGGGGATGAGCTCCTGGTCGTCGCTGAGGACGTCGGCGAGCTGGATGCGGCGGTTGCCGGTGCTCTGGAGCGCCTCGTAGTCGATGGCGTAAAGGATGGCGTTCAACATGCGCGGGCTGACCATGCCGTCAACCAGCTTGGCGAACTTGCGCGAATTGCGGTTCTTGACGATCCAGTACAGGACCGGGCCCTTGAGGTTTTGCTCGTTGAGCCAGCGCACGAAGTGCTCGTGAACCATCTCGCCGCAGTCGCGCTCGACCAGGAAGCTGATCGATTCGCTGGTCATCTTGCCCTCGGAATTCTTGAGGATGTCGATGAGGACGCCCTTCCAGTCTTCCGGGTAAACGCGGGTGAGCAGATCGAGGAAGCGCTTGTGGTAGCCGTTGGGGATCTCGGCGGCGAGCTGGTTGAGGTCGTTGGCGCCGAGGATGAGGGACTTCGAGGTGGGCTCGATGGTTTCGGGGTCTTCGTCGAGGTGACGGGCGAGGTCGTTGCGGACCCAGACCCCGTGCAGACGCTCGGCGTAGCTGAGGCCCATGGCGTCCTTGACCGCTTCGGTCAGGTGCTCGAAAATATTGGGCAGGTCGCTGGCGATCTCTTCGACGTTTTCGGAGATTTGGTAAAGCTTTTCGGCCAGCGCGATCTTCTTCTTGGGCTGCTTGACCATGTAGAAATCCTCAAGGATTTCCTGCTCGGGCTTGAGGGGTTCGTCGCGCAGCGTGTACGGATCGGTCTTGCGGGAGGGGGTGGCGATGCGGGGATCCTTAACGAGGGCCTTCTTGGTCGCGGTCCACCACTTCTTGAACTTGACGGGGCCCAGCAGGCGGGCCAGGAGGTTTTCCAGCTCGGTCGGGCTGGCGCTCTGGTCCGGACAGCGGGCCAGGATATCGACGACGAGGTCGCCCGGACGCTTCTTGATCATGTCGGCGATGACGTCGGGCTCGGTGCGCTGGCGCACAAGGATGCTGCTTTCGTCGAGCAGTTCGAGCTTGTCGGCGCAAAAGGCGGGGTCCATGGCATGACCGGGCTTTTCGTCGAAGTCGATGATAAGCTTGTCCTGCGCCTCGTCATAGGCGGTAATCTGGCCGAAGCCCCAACTGCGGTGCATGCAATAGGTGCCCGGTTGCATGGCTTCCAATTTGGAGCGCAAGCGTTTCATACCGGGCTTTTTTGCGATGATCGTATCGATCACATCTTTGTCCATGAGCGGAATTTCTTGTCTTTATAATAGAAAATCAAGCCGATAACCTTTTGACTAATAAAAGGCCATGACTCAATTTAAACCAACGGAATCGCCGTGGCGGAAAGCCGCAGGTCTATGTGAAAGTTACCAGGCGCAGCCCGCCAAGGCGGAAACGCTGATAACGGATATCAACTTTCATTCCAGTGCGGAACGGCGCCGTTGTCAATTCCTGTTCTACGGTGTTCTGCGGCACCGCAGGCGCATCGATGAACTGCTCGCCCGGCTGATTTCCCGGCCCCCGAAGCCCCGGCTGGCGGCCATGCTCCAGGTGGCGGTTTTCGAGTTGATGGCGGCAGAGCCCGCCCGCCAGCCGAAGGTAGTGGACTACGCGGTGGGGCAGATCCGGCGGATCATGAGCCGCTCGGAGGCCGGGCTGGCCAACGCCGTGCTGCGGAAAATCCCCGCCGAGGCCGCCAAGCTCGACCAGGAAGCCCCGGCGGCGGTCCGTCTCAGCCATCCGGACTGGTTGGCGCGGCGCTGGCAGGAGCATTATGGTCCCGAGTCGGCGGAAACGTTCATGGCCTGGAACCTGGAACCGCCGCCCGTGCTTTTTCGGGCGCGCGGGGAACTCCCTGCCGGGCTCCCGCTGGAACCGGCGGCCTGGCCCGGTTTTTACAAGCTGGCGGGCGAATGGGCACGGGTGGAACCGCTTCTGAACGCGGGCCGTCTCTACGCTCAGGATCCCTCGACGCGGCTGGCCCCGGAGGCGCTGGCCGTACGCCCCGGCGAAAAAGTGCTCGACTTGTGCGCGGCCCCCGGTGGCAAGGCCCTGATGCTGATCGACGCTCTGGAGAGCGACCGGGACGGGCTGATGCTGGCGGTGGACCTGCCCGGCCCGCGACTGGAACCGTTGAACGAGAATTTGCAAAAACTCGGACGCCGGTCCGGCCCGGCGGTCAGCCTGCTGGGGATTGATGTGCGTCGGCTCAGCCCGGAATTGCTGCGGCGCGAGGGCTTTCCGGAAACATTCGACGCGGTCCTGCTCGACGCCCCCTGCTCAAACACCGGCGTCCTGCGTCGTCGCCCCGACGCCAAGTGGCGGCTGGAGCCGGGCGACATCGCCGCCAGCGCCGAGCTTCAAGGCGAACTGCTGGCCGTCGCCGCCGAACGAGTCAAGCCGGGCGGACGGCTGGTTTACTCGACCTGCTCGGTTGAGCCGGAGGAGAATCAGGCCGTGATCAAGGCTTTCCTCGGCAGCGTGGCGGGGAAGGATTTTTCCTGCCGCTCGCAGACGGTTTCCCTGCCCTGGGAGACCGGGCACGACGGCGCGGGTGTGGCCCTGCTGGTGCGCAGGTGATTGCGAGCAGAGAACGACGAGGAAGGCGGGGCTTAGTCGCTGAGCAAGTCGTCGCGGATGGCGTGGAGCGGTGTGGCCGGGGAGGCTTCGGCCTCGGCCTTGGCTGCACGCAGATCCTGCAAGTCCTGAAAGTCGTTGAGGGCTTCCTGAATCTTCAAAAACTCCTCGTAGGGGAGGACGACAAATTCCTTCTTCCCTTCCTTTTCAATAATCTGCGGGTGGATGCTCATCGGTATGCTTCCTTGCGGTGAACAACACGGTAGATGATTATCGCATTTTGTTCAACTTCGAAGAGCACGCGCCAGTTGCCGGAGCGCAGGCGATATTCCGGCGTGTGATTTGTCAGTTTTTTAACGTCACCGGCCAGGTCGTTTTCCAGGCCGGAAATGCGTTCAATGAGCCGTTCCCGGTCACTCAGGGGGATTGCCTTCAGGTCCTTGATTGCCTGCTTTTTGAGTGAAACCGTGAACTTCATGGCGAAAACGGCTTCAGTCTTCCCGCTGGGGCTGGCGGAGTTTGGCCAGGAGCATGAGCGGGAGGATGAGCACGGCGGCCCCGGCGGCGTAGGTCACGCTCGAGCCGAGGAAGTAGTAGGCCACGGCGGCGAGGAGCGGGCCGATGGCGCGGGCCAGCGACCCGGCGCTGCGGAACAGCCCCAGGTAGCGGCCCTGCTCGGCGCTTCCGGCGTGGAGCGAGACCAGCGCGACCAGGCAGGGGAAGACCAGCCCGGAGCCGATGGACATGAAGCCCAGCGCGACGAAGAACGAGCTTTGGCGGATGATGGCCGCGATCAGCAGGAAGGCGATAATCATGGCGACGACGCCGATCAGGGTGAGGCGCTTTTCGCCCATTTTCGGCCCCATCCGGCGAACGAAGCCGCCCTGCACGAGGATCAGCATGAACCCGATGAAGAGGAACATCATGCCGATGTCCTTGGCCGAGTAGGCGAAGTGCTCGACTACGTAAAAGGCCAGCATGAACTCCATCCCGCTGAAGGACAGCGTGTACCAGAAGTTCGCGTTGCAGGCGCGACGGATGTCCGGCACCGGGATGTGGAAAAGCGCGCGCAGGCGGCTGCCGGTGGCGGAGCGTTCGCGCCGGGCGGCTTCGCGGTCCTCGGGGCTGAGCGTTTCCTTAAAACCCCACTGGATGAAAACCAGGTTGGCGAAGGAGAGGATCATGGCGAAGGCGGCGGGGACGGAGAAGGGGTTGATCCCCCAGGCGGCCCACTCGGGGTGGGCGGCCAGCCAGTTCCACTGCGCGCTGAGACCGCCGATGGCCGGCCCGAGCAGGAAACCCAGCGCGAAGGCCACCCCGACGAGGGCCATACCCCTGGAGCGCTTGTCGCGGCCCGTCACGTCGGAGACAGCGGCCGTGGCCACGGCGATGTTGCCGCTCATGATCCCGGCCAGCACGCGGGTGGCCAGGAGCATCCACAGCTCCCCGGAAAAGACCCAGCCCAGGTAGCTCAGGGCGGTGGCGGCCTGCGTGAGCAGAAGTACGGGGCGACGGCCGATGCGGTCCGAGAGGCGGCCCCAGATGGGCGAGAAGGCGAACTGGAGGATCGAGTAGAGCGAGCCGAGGATGCCCCCGAAGAGCACCGTGACCAGGAAGCGGGAGCGCTCGTTGGCAAAGGTTTCGCCCAGCCAGCCTCCGCCGTCCGGCCCGAGGTAGTGGTCGAGCATCGCCGGGTACAGCGGAAAGATGATGGAGAATCCCATCAGGTCGATGAACAGGACGAGGAAGACGACGCTGAGGGCGTGCCGGTTGCTCGGGGCTTTAGGCATGATGGAGCTTACTTTTAACTGCCGAGGGCTTCTTGCAAGGCCGCGAGCGCGTTTGCGGGAACAAATTTCCTTGTGCGGGCCGGGTCGTACTGGGCGACGGCCTTGACGAGGCTGGAGGAGGTATAGAAGTGCTCCTGTTTGGGCATGAGAAAAATGGTTTCGATTTCGGGGGCGAGGTCGCGGTTCATCTGGGCGAGCTGGAACTCGAACTCGAAGTCCGAAATGGCCCGCAGCCCGCGCACGATCGTCTGCGCGCCCATCTTGCGGGCGAAGTCCACCGTCAACCCGCTGAGGATGGCGACGCGGGCATTGGGGATACCGGCAAGGTTTTCCTCGATGAGTTGCGCGCGCTGCTCAACGGGGAGCAGGGGGTGCTTTTCGCGGTTGGGGGCCGCGGCCATGATGACCTCGTCAAAGAGTTCGCAGGCGCGCCGGAGCACGTCCAGGTGGCCGTTGGTGACCGGGTCGAAAGTTCCTGCGTATAGGGCGCGTCGCATGGGCTTAAGCTGGTAACTCCGCGGCCCGTCCGATGGCAAGCTTTCTCGGGGCAAGGGCCGCCGATGGGGGCGAAAATTCTCGCCAAGCCCCCCTCAAGACGGAAAACTCTGAAATCTCGATGAATCTGCCTAACCTGCTGACCCTGTCGCGGATCGCGTTTCTGTTCGTGATCGTCGCCCTGCTCTACGCCCCGTTCAGGGGGGCCGGAGTGCTGGCCTTTGTCTTGTTCATCATCGCGGCGGTGACGGATTGGGCCGACGGCTACATGGCCCGGAAGACCGGCCAGATCTCGGACTTCGGCAAGCTGATGGACGCCCTGGCCGACAAGGTGCTTATGGTGGGCATCTTCGTCTCGCTGCTGGCGCTGCCGGGCTTCCTGCCGTGGTGGAGCATTTTTCTGGTCCTGCTGATTATCATGCGGGAGTTCCTTATCACCGGCCTG
This sequence comes from Ruficoccus amylovorans, assembly GCF_014230085.1. Classification (NCBI taxonomy): domain Bacteria; kingdom Pseudomonadati; phylum Verrucomicrobiota; class Opitutia; order Puniceicoccales; family Cerasicoccaceae; genus Ruficoccus; species Ruficoccus amylovorans. The sequence continues at coordinate 148,277 of NZ_JACHVB010000064.1, forward strand.
CGGCTGGTGGCGGCCTCGCAGGGCAAGGTGCTGGCGGCGGAAAAAGGTGGCAAGATCAAGACCGTGGTCCAGATCGTGGCCGCCGCCGTGCTGCTCTTCGCCCGCTCGCTGGCGGTGGACTTCGGGGTGAACGCGGGCGTTTACGGATTTTTCTACTGGGTCGGGATGATCGCCTTTGTCCTGGCCGCGATTCTCACTGTGCAGTCCGGCAGCGTTTATATGGTTAAATACTGGTCGCTTTTCCAGGGCGACAGCGGCGCAGGGAAACGCTCATGAGCGAAGGAGCCTGGAAAGACTATTGCCCGTGGGTGAAGCTATTGCCCACGTCCGTCGTGGTCAACGTCGCCACGCTCGGGCCGTTGGGCACGCGCTTCAAGGCACCGGGCACCATCGGCTCGGTCGCGGGTGTCGTCGGCTACACGCTGCTGTTTCACTACGCCGGGCCGCTGGCTTACCTGATACTGCTGGCGCTGTTTATTTACGCGGCCATCGGGTTTTGCGGCGAGGCCGAGGTACGTATGCGCAAGCGCGACCCGGGCGAAGTCATTTTGGACGAATTCGTCGCCATCCCGGTCTGCTTTATCGGGCTGCAAGGGGTCATCGCCGGGCTTGGCGGCTGGGCCTGGACACTCTTGCTGGCCGGGTTCGCGCTGTTCCGGCTCTTCGACATCACCAAGCCCTTCGGCATCTCCAAACTACAGGACCTGCCCGGCGGCTATGGGGTAGTGGCCGACGATATCGCCGCCGCCATTGTCACCTGCGTGCTCTTGCACATCGGTGTGATTTTTCTTTTGCCGCTGGCGGGGTAGAGGGGGACTGTACCCCTTCTTTTTAAAGCCGTCGAAACCGGGTTTGGCTTGTCCGCGAAGTCTGCGCCGTGCGGTGGTGTCATCGGGCGGATGCGGATTGCATGCGTATCGCCGATGTCGGACACAGCAAAACCGGCACCGCTACAGTGGCGATGCCGGTCAGCAAATTCGGCACGGGTGATGCCGCCGGGCCGTGCTTTATTCTGGTGGAGGGCGTTACCCCTGACGCGTCGATGTGGATCGGTTTTCGCGCTGGGTACGGCGGCGCAGGAGGACGAGCCCGAGGGCGGCGGCTCCGGCCAACGCGGCGTAAGTGGAGGGCTCGGGCACGACGTTGAAGGTGAAGGTGGCGGTATCGCTCTGCTCAATGCCTTCGACGTAGGCGGAGACGGTGAAGGTCAGCTCATAAATCCCGGCCTGGGTGAATCCCCAATTGGCGTGGACGTGGTCGGAATTGTCGAGGTCGAGCGTAAAGGCGTCGGCGGCGCTGATACCGTCCACTGTGCTCATGTAGAAGACCGGGCTAAGGCCGTCCTGCCAGAGCGAGAAGTTTCCGCCCTCGGGCATGGCTGCGCCGGTCAGGGTGAGGGTGAAGCTGTTGCCGTCAAACGCGCCGAGGGTGATTTCCTCTCCGCCGATGCCCAGGTGCGGGGCGCCGAGGGCGGACGCGCTGCCTTGGCCGCTGCCGGACTGCGGCAGGTACCAGAAGCTCTGACCCGCGTCGACGCCGATCTGATCCCAGTCCGAGCCGGCTGGGCGTCCGCCGTTCGAGTTTGCAAAAACGTAGCTGCTGTTGGGCACAACGATGACGGCCTCGTCCGGCTCGACTTCACCGATGCCGTGGATGTGCAGGTGCAGTTCCAGGTTACTGCCTTCGCCCAACCCGAGGTCGGCGTGGCCGGAGGTAAGGCTGACTTCCGCCTGCGCGGACGCGGCTGAGAACAAAAGACCCAGTGAGAAAAGAAGATGTTGCTGCTTCATGAAGCCTGAAATGCAACTTATTTGCATTTATGCGTCAAGGCCTTAAATGCATATTGGTTGCAATAAATGGGCATGGCATTGAAATCACATCTTTTTCGCATCCTTGTTTGAAAATAAGCCGAGGGCCGGCAGATGTGCACGGTGCAAGCTACTGAGCCCGGGCGCTGGCGCTGGCGATGCGGGCTTCCAGTTCTTCGCGGGCGTCCTGTAGGGCGGATCGGTCCACACTGGCGAGGATCTTTCGGGCCTCGTCGAGGCGGCCCATTTCGATGAGGACGCGGGCCTGCTGAAGCCGGATGAGGTCGAGCTTGAGCGGGTCGGTCACCCCCTTGGCGAGGATGGTCCACTGGTTGAGGGCGTCCTGCCAGTCGGGGTTTGCCACCTGGAAAAAGGCTTCCGCGTAACGGATGTGGTAATCGCGGTTGGAAGGCTCCATGCTTGAGGCTTCGTGGAAAGCGTCGAGCATGTTGCGGTCGAGGGTCTCGGCCGTGAGCACACCGTTGTCGATGTAGTACTGGCGGTAGTGGGAGAGCAGTTCGCCCAGTTCGTAGCGGTAAAGCGGTACTTCGGGCTCAAGGTCGATGGCGGCGATGTAGTAGGGCAGGGCGAGTGCGTACTCACCCTCCTCGGCCAGAAAATTCCCGATCTGCTGCTTGGCCACGGCGAGGTTGGGGTCGAGCATATTGGCCTTCATGAAGGCGTTGTTGGCGGACTTGTTCTCGCCGATGCGGCGCAGGAATTTCCCGTAGAGCAGGTAGCCGTACACGTAGTCGGGGTTGTCGAGCAGGAAGGAGTCGTACTGGGTGGCGATACCCTGAAGGCGGCGTTCGTATTCGAGTTGGTCGCGGCGGGCCGGGTCGGTTTCGATTTCCTTGAAGAGCGCGTCCTGCTCTTCGATGATGCCGATCAGGCGAGATTCGGAGAGTGTTTGGCGGTAGGGTTCGTGCTCGCCGTCGGAGTCTGTGGCGGGGGGCGCTGTGTCCACCGCGGGGGCGCTTGACTCGGGTTGGGCAGGGGCGGTTTCCTCTTCGTCGTCGCCGAAAAGACCGTCGTAGATGCTGTCAAAGAAATCGGCTCTCGCGCTGTGACCGGCCAGCACGACGGCCAGCGCGAAGACGCCCATCAGGCGGCCTGCGCCCTTGTGGCGGCTGACGGGCGAAAGAAGTCCGTGGACGAAACTGGAGAGAGCGGATTTCATGACAAAGGATTATCGAGGACCACGCTTGCCCGGGCGGCAAGTGTAATCAACCCCTCTCCCCTGCCTATGGGAGGGGGGAGTTTGAAAGTTTGAAGGTTTGAGAGTTTGAAAGTTAAGTGGGGGATGGGTTCCATGGGCCGCGTGGCCAATCTCTTTGCGTGTTCGCCGCCCATTATATTGCCAAAATGGCCGGACTTGCGGTAATACTACCGGCCTGTGGATAACGACCGCCTATACCTTTATCTCGACGCCAGCTCAGTCAGCGTGCAGGCCGGGCTCTGGCGTAAGGGGTGCTGGCTCGCCTACCGGAGTGAAAACAGCCCGGCGCTGGAGAGTATTTTTACCCTCGTGCAGGGCTGCCTTGATGACGCCGCGCAACCGCTCGACGCGGTGCAGGGCTTTGTCCACTGCGAGGGGCCGGGCTCTGTGCTGGGAATTCGGCTGGCGGGTATGGCAATTCGTAGCTGGCTTGCTCTGCCCGCCTGGGCCGGGGCAGAGGTGCTGGCCTTCCGGAGTCTGGACCTGACGGCCGCGCTGGTCGCTGCCAGCAGGCAGCCGGAGGGGACGTTTCATGTCATTTCGGAGGCACGCCAGACCTGTTGGAATCTGCTCACCGTCCCCGGGGGCGATATCGTCGAGGTCGAGCCCGAGGCTCTCGACGCGCTGGCTGGTCCCGTGTTTTACCTGCGCCAGCGTAAATCCTGGCACACGCCACCCGCGGGGGCGGAGGCCATCGCTAACGACCTGAGCAGCCACCCCGAGTTGCTTGCGTCTCCCGGGCTGCTTTCGCCCGTCGAAGCCCCCGGCCTCTACCGGGTCAACGAACCCTCCTACCGCACCTGGACCCCGGAGCGACACCGCTAGTGTCCCGAGTCTTAAGTCCTCGGCATAAGTTTTGAGGGTGCAACTCAGTTTGGATGCCCCCTCAGGGATTACGGCTTTCAGTTTTACTGAAAGCCGTAATCCCTGACGCGATGCGGAAGCATCGAAAGTGCAGGCTTCGCCTGCCGCGGGTGCGGGCTGCGTAAGCCCGCAATAATTATGCCGGGAACTTAAGACTCGGCACACTACCGCAGTTGCAGGATCGCGCCCTTGAGGTAGTGGCTTTCGGGCATGGTCAGGAGGACCGGGTGGTCGGCGGGTTGGCCGGTTTCCTCGATCACCACGAAGTCGCGGCGGGCGTCTCCGGCGGCTTCGGCCAGCACGCTCATGAACTGGGCGGGGGAGACATTCTGGGAGCAGGAGTAGGTGGCGAGAATGCCGCCGGGCGGGAGCATCCGCATAGCCCGCAGGTTCAGCTCCTTGTAGCCGCGCAGCGCACCGTCGAGCGACTTCTTGCTCCGGGCGAAGGAGGGCGGGTCGAGCACGATCAGGTCGAAGTTCTCCTGCCGGTTGGCGGTGAACCAGTCGAACATGTTCATGACGGAAAAATCCACCGCGAGCTGGTTCTTGCCCGCGTTGAGACGAGCGGCCTGCACGCACTCCTCAGAGATATCGACGGCGAGCACGGACTCGGCTCCGGCCTTGGCGCAGTGGAGGGCGAAGCCGCCCTGATGGCAGAAGCCGTCGAGCACGCGGCGGCCCTTGGCCAGCTCAGCCACGCGCAGGTGTTGGGCGCGCTGGTCGAGGTAGAAGCCCGTTTTATGGCCGCTGTGCAGGTCGATGAAGAACTCGATCCCGTCCAACATCAGCCAGGCGGCCTCGGCGGGGTTGCCGCTCAGGGTGGTGACAGAGGTTTCCAGCCCCTCCAGCTTGCGGCTGGGGGCGTCGTTGCGGTAAACAATATCAGCTGGCGAGAGCAGGCGCTGGAGGCAGGTGGTGATGATCGGCAGGGCCTGGTCCATACCGGCGGTCAGGGCCTGCACGACGAGCACCTGGCCGAACTGGTCAACGACCAGCCCCGGCAGGCCGTCGGCCTCGGACCAGACCAGGCGGCGAGCCGTATCGGGGGCGCGTCGGGCGATGGCGGCTTCCAGTGCGGCCTTGAGAAAGGACTCGTCGAAGGCGACCTTGTCGCGGCTGTAGCGCCGCCAGATGATCTGCGACTTGGCGTTGTACAGGCCCATGCCCATGAAGCGTCCGCGCGAGTCGCGCAGTTCGACCTCCCGGCCGTTGTGTTCGTCGGGCAGCAGGCGGGTGACTTCCCCACTGAAGACCCAGGGGTGCCCGCGCTGGACGCGGGGGGACGGACCCGGTTTGAGTTTTAAGGACGCGCTCATTGGCTGGTTGATTTAAAGGGAAAAGAGAAAGGGCCGTGCCCGGGGCCGATGGCGGGCTGATCCGGCTGCCCGGTTTTTTTTGTAAACACTGGCTAAACGCTAAAGCGCCCGGCTTGACGAGTTAATTCGGGAGCGGGGAAGCCCTTCGCTCAGGAGACCTTGCGGAAGAGGTGGACGGAGAGCCCAAGCATGAGCACGAGCGGCAGCCAGGCCGAGATGGCCAGCGGGATCAGTTCCTGCTCGCCGAGGAGGCGGCTGATGCTGGAGATCACGTAGTACAGGACGAAGAGCCCGACCGATTTTGACACGCCGACGAGCGGGTTGGTCCGCACCCCGGCCACCGCAAAGGGGATGGCGATGCCCACCACGACCAGGCACCGGAAGGGGCTGGCCAGAATGTTCATGAGGCGAATCTCGTAGGACTTCATTTTCGGGTTGGACTCGACCGGGATCTTGTCCAGCAGCATTTCCAGCTCGAAGTAGGAAAGGTCCTGCGGCTTCTTGCTCAGGGTCTTCATCAGCACCGGGTCTTCGGTGAAATCCGGGTAGGCTTTCTTTTCAAAGGGCCGGGAGAAATAAACCTCGCCGCTGGCGGGGTCGATTTTCTGGTCGCGCCCGTCGATAAAGACCCAGTGGTTGTCCACGTCGTCGAAGTAGCCTTCGCGGGCCATGACGCGGCCCGTCTCGCGGCCGTAGGCGTCGTGCTGGTACACGTTGATGCCGAAGCCCTCATAGGAGTACTCGCTGAAATTGTTCATGAACCACATGCGGCCTTCGCTTTGGTTGTCGAAGCACAGCAGGGGGATGTTGCCGATGTAGCGCTTGTCCACGCGCTCCTCCTCGGAGGCGAAGTGGAGGTTGTCCTTGAGGATGCGGCTCTGCTCGACCGACCAGGGGACGAGCCGGGCGTTCAGGTACAGCAGCAGGGCCGAGAGTACGGCCCCGGCCACCCACAGGCTGCGGGTGATGCGCCAGAGGTTCATCCCGGCCGAGCGCATGGCGACGATCTCGTTGTTGCGGTGAAGATTACCCAGGGAAAACAGCAGCGAAATGAGCAGGCTGATCGGGATGATCGTCGGCAGGAAGCTCGGGGTGTAGAGCCCGAAGTACTTGAGCACCTCCCACGTCGTCGCCCCCCAGCCGATGAAGTCGGGCAGGTCGTCGTAGAGGCGCTCCAGCAGCAGAATCCCCAGGGTGGCCGCCAGCGCCAGCACGAAGATTTTCAGCCACTCGGAAAAGACGTAACGGTCAAGCAGGCTCATGGATTAATGCAAGCGGCCAGCTTACCCCGGGCGGGGGGCAAGTCGATTTTTTTCTGGCTCCGTGGCATGGAAGCTGTTGAATGCAAGGCACTCATGTCTTGTTCCGGCTCACAGGAAGGGTGGAATTCCCGGCTCGGTGTCATCCTCGCGGTGGCGGGCAGCGCGGTTGGACTGGGGAATTTCCTGCGCTTTCCCGGTCAGGCGGCCGAGCATGGCGGTGGGGCGTTCATGATCGCCTACGTGATTTCGTTTTTGATTATCGGTCTGCCGATGTGCTGGTCGGAATGGACGCTGGGGCGGCACGGCGGAAGCAAGGGCTTCAACTCCTGCCCCGGTATTTTCAATGCCATCTGGCGCAGCCCGGCGGCCAAATACGTGGGCATCATCGGGGTGCTGATCCCGGTTATCATCTACATGTACTACGTCAATATCGAGGCGTGGTGCCTGGGCTACGCGGTCAATTTTCTGGCCGGTAATCTCGACTTTGATTCGGCGAAGGAATCGACGGGCTGGTGGGCCAGCTTTATCGGTGCCGGGGAAAATGGGGCGGCCCTCGTTGGCGGGGCCAAGGAGGGAATGGGGCCGCTGCAAGGGGTGGGCGTGTACCTGCTGGCGGTTTTTGCCCTGAATTTCCTGCTCATCTACCGGGGTGTTTCCGGGGGGATCGAGCTGTTCTGCAAGGTGGCCGTGCCGACGCTGGTGGTGCTGGCGCTGGTCGTGCTGATCCGGGTGATGACGTTGGGCGCGCCTGATCCCGCTGAGCCGGCCGAGAACGTCAACAACGGCCTCGGTTTTCTCTGGAACCCGAACAAAACCTTTTTCGAGGAGACCGATCCGGCAACCGGGGAGGTGGTCTATAAGCGCGAGGTGGTGGACAAGCACCTGATCGCGGAATTTCGCCAGCAGGCCGCGCAAGACCCGGAGCGTTACACGGTCAGGGAGGTCTCGATCTGGACCCAGCTGGCCAATCCGCAGCTCTGGCTGGCCGCCGCCGGGCAGATATTTTTCTCCCTCTCGGTCGGCTTCGGGGTGATTATCACGTACTCCAGCTACATGCGCAAGGACGACGACATCGTGCTCAGCGGCCTGGCGGCCACCAGCGCGAACGAGTTTTGCGAAGTGGCGCTCGGGGGGTTGATTACCGTCCCGGCGGCGGTCGCTTTCATCGGGGTGGCCGGGCTGTCCGGTATCGGCCTGAGCACGTTCGACCTAGGCTTTAAGGTGCTCCCGCTGGTGTTTTCGGAAATGCCCTTGGGGAATGTGTTCGGCTTTCTGTGGTTTTTCCTCCTCTTCCTGGCGGCCATGACCAGTTCGATTTCGATGCTCCAGCCGGGGATCGCGTTTATCGAGGAGGCGTTCAAGACCGACCGTAAGCGTTCGACCGCGATCCTGGGGTTTGTCACGGCGGTGGGCAGCGCGTTTGTGGTGTACTTCAGCGCGGACGCCAAGGCGCTCGACACGCTGGATTTCTGGGCGGCGAACTTCCTCATCTTCGTGCTGGCCACGATCCAGATCATCATGTTCGGCTGGATCTTCGGGGTGGACCGCGGGCTGTCCGAAGCCAGTCGGGGGGCGGCCATCCGCATCCCGCGTATTTACCGGTTCGTTATCAAGTTCCTGTGCCCGCTGTTTCTGATTACAGTTTTTGTGCTCTGGGTGCTGACCAGCGTCTTTGGCCTCAATCTCACCAGTGGCGAATCCGAGCTGAGCAGCTACATCGTGGACCTGTTTGTCGAGCCGAACGTTGCCGCCTGGCTCAGTGTCGGGCTGATGGCGACGCTCGGGGTGGCCTTTTTGCTCATCGTTTCAACCGTCCAGCGCTACAAGGACTACCAGAAGCAGGAGGCCGACTCATGACCTCCGCCGGCTGGATAGTGATGATTCTCTCGGTCGGGACTGTTTGCACGCTGTTCGTGTGGTGCATGTGGAAAGTGGTATGCACGCCCAACGAAACCGAGCACATAAAGGGGATTCAGGACCACACACCGGATGAGGAGAGTTAGAGCACTTTCAAATAGTCTTGATAAAGTCAGGGATTTAACAGGAAGGCCGGAAAGAACGCAAAGTCAGTTCGGAGACTTGGCTTTCCTCACTTCCCGCCCTTCCTGTTTAAAAACGGTATTAGACGGATAGCATTACCCTTCTGCGCACGCTACCCCAGCACTTCGACCAACTCGCCCTCGACGAAATCCGCACTGACGCGTTGCAGGCGGACGCGCCCGAGGCGGTTGCGGACCGAGACCGGGTCGGGCATGGGGACCACCACGCGCACGTAGTTGTCGGTCAGGCCCGGGGCGATGCCCTCGCGCGGGTCTTCAAAGAGCACACGCATTTCGCGGCCCAGGTGTGCCTCGTGCCAGCGTTGGCGGAGACGTTCGGCCAGCGCCCGCAGGCGGGCGGAGCGCCTGTGCCGTTCGCGCATCGGGACGTGGTCGTCCCGGCGGGCGGCGAGGGTGCCTTCGCGTTCAGAGTAGGTAAAGACGTGCGCCCAGGCCACGGGATTGTCCAAAAGCAGGCGGCAACTGTCCTGAAAGTCTTCCTCGGTCTCACCCGGAAAGCCGACCATGACGTCCGTCCCGACAAAGAGATCCGGCACAGCCTCGGCCGCGCGCTGGACGAAGTCCGCCCAGGCGGTCGCGTCGTAGCGGCGGCGCATTTGCTCTAAAACCTTGTCCGAACCGCTCTGGAGGGGCAGGTGCAGGTAGGGCAGGAGGGCGTGTGCCGGGTCGGCCATCCGCTCGAAAAGCGCCCACGGCACGGTGGTTGGCTCGATGCTGCTGATGCGGATGCGGTCGAGACCGTCCACCCGGTCGAGGGCATCGACCAGCCCGAGGATGTCGAGGCCGGAGTTGTCGTAGGTGCCGATGTTGACGCCGGTGAGGACGAGTTCGCGTACCCCGCGCGAGACCTGACTGTCCACCTCGCGCATGAGGTCGGCCAGGTCGCGGCTGCGCGCCCGCCCCCGGGCAAAGGGGATAATGCAAAACGAGCACACGAAGTCGCAGCCGTCCTGCACTTTGAGGTTGGCCCGCTGGTTGAAGGGCCGCTCCCCGGCGAAATTCATGGTAAAATCGCGGCGGTCGATTTTTTCCCGCACAATGACGGGCAGATCGTTTTTCTCGCCGTCGCCGATGTAGTCGAGGACGCCGAGCTTGTCCTGATTGCCCACGATCAAGTCCACTCCTTCGATGGAGGCCACCTCTTTTGCGCCCATCTGCGAGTAGCACCCGACCACGGCGGTGAAGGCTTCCGGGTTGCGCTTGATGAAGTTGCGGATGGTCTGGCGGCACTTCGAGTCGGCCTGCGCGGTGACGGTGCAGGTGTTGATGATCCCGAGGTCGGCCTCCTGCCCGAAGGGCACGATCTCGTAGCCCGCTTCGACCAGCTTTTCGCGCAGCGCCAGCGTCTCGCTCTGGTTGAGTCGGCAACCGAGCGTGTGCAGGCTGGCGCGCGGGCGGCGCTGGTCTTGGGCGGACGTGCTCATGGGAAGCTGACCATTAGTCATTTCTCATCGGCCATTAGTCAATGGTCAATGGGCAGGCACATTTATCGCCGTGTGACGCCCACAAGGTGGCGGTGCGGCGGTCTGGCCCGCTGATTAATGACCCCCGCCGCTTTGTGCCGGGTGGAGGAGCAGTCTCTCATGGTCGAGTGCGGCCACGCACCGCACAAACTTAGTGCAAGAGCTTGGCTAGCCGATTTTGCGCTCGATGGCTTCGAGGGCGCGGTCGTGCTCGAACCTTACCAGCGCGGGAACGGCGTCGTAGGCGGTGAAGACCCCGCCGTCAATCTGCTCCTCGATGCGGCGGCAAAGCTCGGAGAGGCGCAGCAGGCCGGTGTTGGCGGCGCTGCCCGCGATGAAGTGGATGCCTGGTCGCAGGGCCGAGGGGTCATGGGCGGCTGCGCTGGTTGCGATTTGTTCAAGCTTGGAGCCGGATTCGCCCCGGAAGGTATCCACGATTTCGCGCATGAAGGCCGGATCGCTCTCGGAAGCTTCCGTGAGCAGGTCTATCTGTTCCTGATCAAGGAGCTCCAGCTCCGGAGAGAGTGAGAAAAGTGCTGATTCCTGGGCGATGAGCTGGTCCGACATGGGCGTTGGGAGGTCTGTGTAGAAATGACGGAAAGTTCCGGTTTAGACAAATGAATAACACATATTACCAGGGCCTTTTTCTTCTGGCGGGGTAGGGTATCAGCCGTTCAGCAGTTCGCTGATGCGGTTAATAAGAATGGTAGGGCTGAATGGTTTGGTAAAAACGGTACTGGCTCCGGCTTCGAGCAATTCATGGCGGGTGCTGCCCTTGCCCTGGCCAGTGACGACGATGATGGGGATGTTCTTCAGGGCGTCATCACTTTTGAAGTCCACGATCAACTCCAGTCCCGAACGGCCCGGAAGCATCAGGTCGAAAATGGCCAGGTCCGGGTTCACATCGTGCGCCTTGGCCGCGACCGACAATCCCTCGCGGCAGATTTCCACGCGGTAGCCCCCCCGTTTGAGATTAAATTCGAGGAGTTTGACCATGACGGGGTCGTCGTCGGCGATGAGAATTGTCTTCATTATGCGTGAGAGGGGCACCGCACTGGGGAATATTCCCAGATAAGTAGAGTCTGATCGTCCCTCGTTGCCTCTATATCGGGACATTCCCGCTGCATTTTAGCCTGAAGTTTGTTCCAAAACTCTTCCGGGGGGGTGGCGGCTTCCTCCTGGACCAGTGCCAGAAAGGCTTCCCAGCCCCAGACACCTTTTTCGGTTTCCCATTCATACAGCCCGTCCGTGATCATTAAAAGCCGGTCCCCATGAGCGATGGGGAAGCTGTCGCACTGGTAGTGGGCGTCCTTGAAAAGCCCGAACGGCGGCCCCGAGGGGTGGGATTCGCGAAGCTTGCCGTCCTTGTCCACCAGCATGACGGGGCAGTGCCCGGCATTGATGAGCTCGATCCGGTCGAGCGAAGCAGGCAGCCGGGCGAGGGCGCAGGTGGCGAACAGTGTCATGTCGCCGACCTGCTCGCAGAGGATGCGGTTGAGCTGCTGGGCGAGGCCAAGCAGCGTGTAGTCCATGTGCTGGAGAATGTTGAAGGCGGTGCGGAACATTGCCGCCAGGAAGGCGGCCGAGACGCCCTTGCCCATGACGTCCACCACGGCGAAATAGGTGTCGCCGTGGTCGGTGCGGAGGGCTTCCAGGTAATCCCCGGCCACGTCGCGGGCCGAGCGGCGGGCGGTGAAGACCTGCCACTGCGGCGGGCAGGTGATGGTGGGCAGGGGCAGGAGCATTTTCTGGATTTCGGCGGCGATTTCCAGTTCCTGAAAGGCGCGCTGCTCGCGGGCGCGGACAATGGTGTTGTCGGCGTTGGCAAGGGCGATGCCGAAGAGATCGGAGAAGGTCCGCACGTTGTTCAGCTCCCCGGCGTTGAAGTAGGGCAGTTCCTTGCGCACGACGGCAAAGACCCCGTAAAGCTTGCCCGCGGCCTGGATCGGGCAGCAGATGCCGCAGGCGTAGGCGGACAGTTCCGGGTCGGCGGCGACCTCCTCGGGATGCTCCCAGACGAACTCGGAGCGGGTTTTTATCACCTCTGCCAGCCGGCCTTCGAGGCTGCTCCACATACGGGTAAAGGGCTGGGAGGAAATTTCCTCGTGGAGCGGGTCTTGCAGCGAGTCGCTGAAAAACAGCGTCATGCGGGCGTCGCCGACGGCTTTTTCAAATCGTCGATGGCCTGCGAAATGAAGTGGCTGACGCTCTCGGCCCGGACCAGCCCGTCACCCAGGCGGTAAAAAGCGGCCAGGCTCTCGTAGCAGACGGACAGCTCGTTGAGCGCCTGCTCAAGCACGGTGTCGATCTCGTCCTCCAAATCGATCTCGGCGTGGGTTTTGGTAATGCGCAGGCAGTAGCCGTGGGCACTCTTCCAGTGTTCCACCCGGTCGGCGAAGCTCTCGATCAAAAACACGCCGCGTCCGTGGGACTGGTACGGGTCTTCCGGCAGTTCGGGGGAGCGGATCACGTCCTCGGCGGGGCCGGGGCCAGGGTCTTTGACTTCGAGCAGGACTTCCCGCCCGTGGCGCATCCACTTGACCTCCACCTTGAGGCAGGGGTCGCTTTTACAGCCGTGTTGGATGGCGTTGACGGTCGCCTCGCTCAGGATGAGCTGCCAGAACGCCAGTTGTTTGTCATTCACGCCCAGATCGCGCAGGAAAAGACCGAAATCTTCGCGCAGGGTTTCGACCAGTTCCACGCGGGCGCTCAGGATGCGGAGGTCGCCTTTTACCGGTTCATCAGCCATGAGAAGAAACAATAAGAGAGTTACGAGAGGCCATTATCACTACCATGACACTTCCCGGCCCAAGGCCAAGCCAATCCGAAACGGCCTTGACAGGGCCTGCGAGTGAAGTTCTGCTCATGGATACTAAAAAATGGCTGACTATACGTTTAAACTGACCGAAGGCGGCACGCAGCTGCTTATCACCATCGGCGCGAATAAATTCGATGCCTCCTGCGTCAGTGGATTCAAGCAGCAGTTGGAAGAAACCTGGCAGGACACGATCATCCATGTGGATATCGACTTTTTCCAAGTGGACTTTATCGACAGTTCGGGCATCGGTGCCCTGCTGGGGGTGCAAAAGCGGCTCCGCGGAGACGGTCAACCTATCCGTGTGCTCAATGCCAAGCCCAATGTCGTCAGCGTGATCGAGCTGCTGCGCCTGCACCGCGTTTTCTCCATCAGCGAGTAGGGCGGCTGTTCCGGTTTTGCCGGCCTTCCTGTTAAATCTTCTTTTTAATCAAAGCAGGGGGCAGGCTTACTCGTAGAGGGTGCCGCTGATGAGGCCGTTTTCGATGGCGTAGCGGGTGAGGCCGACGGCGTCGTGGATGTCGAGCTTGCGCATGATGTTGTTGCGGTGGGTCTCGGCGGTTTTGACGCTGATGTGCAGCTTGTCGGCGATTTCCTTGTTTGAGTTGCTCTCGGCAATGAGCTGGAGGATCTCTTTTTCGCGTCCGCTGAGCCCGGCCATGGAGTCGGCCTGATCCGGGTTGAGCATGATCTGCTTGAGCATGGAGGAGACGTTCGGACTGTAAAAGGTCTGCCCGTTGGCGACCATAGCGATGGCTTTCTCCAGCACGTCGAGCCCTTCGGACTTTTGGACCAGCCCGTCGGCCCCGGCCTCGATCATGTCTTTGACGATGCGCCGGTTCGGAAAGGCCGAAAAGCCCATCACGAGAACGTCGGGGTTGTCGCGCTTGAGGCGGCGCAGGATTTCCACGCCGTTGAGCCCGGGCAGGAACACGTCCAGAATCACAAATTCGGGCCGGATGCGCTCGTAGGCTTTCCAGCCTTCCTGCCCGTCGCCGCAAGCTTCTTCGAGTTTCAGGGTAGGGAAGTCCCGCAACAGCCGACAGATGAACTCTCGCAGGACGACTTGATCCTCAATGACCAGAACTTTTTTCATCAATACAGGATAGGCGTGGAGGTGAGGTCCGATGATGAGCTTATGGCGACCGGCTCAATTGTAAACTGCGAATTTATGATTGTTGATGACGGATTGGTGTGTGCCTAGGTGTCAAATGGGTGCATTGCGGCGAGAGCCGTCTGTCCCCCAGGCATGGCAGCATAAAAAAAACCCGCAGCCGTTGGGCTGCGGGTTTGTGTGCAAAGCGGCTGTGCGCGCGAGCGTTTACAGGCTCTTGGCGATGATGGCTTCGAGCTTGTTGATGTCGGCGGCGAAGAGGCGGATGCCGTCGGCCAGCTTTTCGGTGGCCATGGCGTCTTCGTTGAGCATCCAGCGGAAGGTCTTTTCGTCTATCGAGATCTTATCGATGTCGGCCTTGGCGGAGGCCTCGGGGCTGAGCTTGCGCTCGACCGGGGCGTCGGATTCGGCCAGTTCCTTCAGCAGGTTCGGGCTGATAGTGAGCAGGTCGCAGCCGGCCAGTTCGACGATTTCGTCGGTGTTACGGAAGCTCGCACCCATGACTTCGGTCTTGTAGCCGAACTTCTTGTAATAGGTGTAAATCTTCTGCACGGAGAGGACGCCGGGGTCGTTCTCGCCGGAGTAGGTTTCGCCGGTCTTGGCCTTGTACCAGTCCATGATGCGCCCGACGAAGGGCGAGATGAGCTGGGCGTGGGCCTCGGCGCAGGCGATGGCCTGAGCCATGGAGAAGAGCAGCGTCATGTTGCAGTGGATGCCTTCCTTGGTCACGACCTCGGCGGCTTTGATGCCTTCCCAGGTGGAGGCGATCTTGATCAGGATGCGGTCGCGCGAGATGCCACGGTCTTCGTACAGCTTGATGATCTCGCGGGCCTTGGCGATGGTCGCCTCGGTGTCGAAGGACAGGCGGGCGTCCACTTCGGTGGAGACGCGGCCGGGGACGATCTGGAGGATTTCGCTCCCGAAGAGCACCAGCAGGTGGTCAACGATGGTCTTGACGCGAGCTTCGCCGCTGAGGCCGAGGTCCTTGGTTTCTTCGATGGCCTTTTTCAGCAGCGGAGCGTATTCCTCCATCTGCACGGCCTTGAAGATCAGGGACGGGTTGGTGGTGGCGTCCTGCGGCTTGTAGGCCTTCATCGAGGAAAAGTCGCCGGTGTCGGCCACGACTTTGGTGAATTGCTTGAGCTGCTCAAGTTGAGTGGCGGCAGTCTTAGAATCCATAGGAATGGGTGATTATTTAATGTTAGACAGTACTGGGATAGCCCCAGAGGGTGTAATTCCGTCCAATCTATTGGTGATTCTGCCCCTTTTTCAAACATTTAAACGCGCAAGCCGCCAGAGTCGCCCAACCGCCGAGCAGGCAAAGCCCTCCCAGCGGGGTGACTGGGCCGAGCCATTTCCAGCCCACGGTACACAGCAAATAGAGTGACCCGCTGAAAAGAACCGTGCCCGCGATCCAGAGGCGGGCTGTCCACTGGCAGCACTTGAGGGCGGCGGGCTCAAGGCGCGTCCAGCTTGCCAGGGCGAGCAATGCCACTGCGTGCACGAACTGGTACTTGACCGCGGTCTGCCAGTTGGCGGCGGTGCCGCGTTCGGTCAGGAGATCCTTCAGGGCGTGCGCCCCGAAGGCCCCAAGCGCCACGCCGATAAACCCGAAAAGGGCCGCCCAGAGCAGAATTTTTAACAGCAATTTTTCACAGGAGCCGGTCTGGTTTTTTGTAGTCATTGTGGCTGGTTGTTCTTAAAGTGTTTTATTTCAGTGCGTTAGGATGGTTTGTGGGATGCCATTCTCTCCCGTGGCGGGGCAAAAAAACTGCTTGATTTATTGAACGAAAATGAGAGATAGTCGTCCTTGAGCAATTTTTCTGCTCACCAATAACCTAAACAAACTCAAAACAATGAAGAAACTGATTGCAACTCTGGCGATCGTTGGGGCGGCTGGAACCTCCGGTCTGTTTGCGCAGACGGGTAATTCCATCGAAGACCTTTCGATCACGAGCTCCTTCGCCTACGAATCCCAGTACGTGTTCCGTGGCGTCAAGCTGAACTACGACTCCTTCCAGCCGAGCCTCGAATTCGGCTTCCCGGTTGTCGGTGGTGACCTCTACGTCGGTATCTGGAGCAACCTCCCGATCTCCGGCAAGAACGGTGGCGGTGCCGCTGGTACCCTGATGGGCAATGCCAACGAAATCGACATCTATGCTGGTTACGCTTACCCGATCACCGACATGGTGACCCTCGATGCCGGCTTCATCTACTACTGGTACGTGAATGCCCCGTCCATGGGTAACAATGCCACCTCCTACGTCGAGCCCTACATCGGTGCTTCCTTCGACGTCCTCCTGAGCCCGGCGATCTACGTGTACTACTCGGTCGACCAGCTCACCAAGGCTGGCGGCTCCGGCCCCGACTCCGGCATCCTCACGATCGAAGCCTCCATCGGTTACAGCTTCGACCTGAGCCAGTACATGACCGTGGAAGGTCTGTCCTTCGACACCGGTGCCTACATCGGCATGGGTATCCCGAATGACTCCAGCGCCATGAACGGCACCACCAGCTTCATCTACGCTGGTGTTACCGGTGACCTCGTTTACGCTTTCAATGAAAACGTGAGCGCCTCCATCGGTGTCCGTTACTCCAACTACTCGCAGTCCGGCAACTCCGTCACCCCTCCCTACTCGGGTAGCGGTTTCGCCCCCAACCAGAACAACATCTGGATGGGTGCCTCGGTTGGCTTCACCTACTAATCGTAGTTGACTCTGAACTTTCGAGCCCGCGGCCATCGCCGCGGGCTTTTTTTATGCCCGACTGATGCGCGGCGCTGGGACGCACGCGTCAGGGAAGGGGGGGAGAGGTGAGTTGCCCGCGAAGCCACCCGAAGTATGCGCGAAGAGTCACGTCGGGCTAGGGAGCTTCGTTCCGTGTGCGTCCCCTTTTTATATCCTTTTTAAGATGGCGGCGGGGCTGTACTGCCGCATGCCTTCTTTCTTCTTCGCGTCCCTTCGCGTGGCTTCGCGGGCGATTTTCTTTTCCCGCTTTCGGGGAGTCGTTGTACGGGCTGGTGGTAACTTGGGTGCAATGTGCGGAATCTTGAAGTCCGTGCTTGCCCTTGATGGGAAAAATGTACTGGATGCGAGCTTGCATTTTTCCCGGCCCGGCTGGCAGCAGATGCTGTCCGGTTGGAGATCGGCTTTCCTTCAAGGTCTGTGGCGGCTGCCGCAGAGCTGGATTTTTATCTTTTTCCACAAAAGCGAAGGAAAGTCGTTGACAGGGGTGGGTGCACATCTATCTTTGCACGCTTTTCCCAAAATGAAGACAACTCTTGCCAAACCCGATATCGACAGGAAGTGGTACGTCGTTGACGCCTCCGGGCAGACGCTGGGCCGTTTGGCGGTCAAAATCGCCAATATCCTGCGCGGCCGGCACAAGCCTATCTATACACCGCACATTGACGCTGGTGATTATGTCGTCGTGATCAACGCCGACAAGGTGAAGCTGACCGGTAAGAAAGAAGAGCAGAAGCTATACATGTTCCACACTGGCTGGTTCGGCAATGAGTACTATCGCAGTGCCGCCGCCATGCGTGAGAAGAAGCCTGCCTTCATCATCGAGCACGCCGTCAAGGGCATGCTCCCCCGCAACAAGCTGGCCAACGCCATGATCAAGAAGCTCAAGGTCTATGCCGGTGAAGAACACCCGCACGAAGCCCAGCAGCCCATCACCTTCGAAGGTTAATTCCCATGAGTACCGCAACTGACAGCGAAACTTTTACCGCCGTGGGACGGCGCAAGACCGCCGTGGCCCGCATCCGCCTCAGCCGGGGCGAGGGCAAGCTCACGGTCAATGGCCGTCCGCTCGAAAACTATTTCTTCACTGAAATGCTGGCCAAGCGCGCCACCCGTCCGCTGGACGTGGCTGAACTTGCTGGCCAGATGGACGCGACCTTCCTCGTTGAAGGTGGCGGCAGCGTCAGCCAGGCCGGAGCCGTCTCCCATGCCTTGGCCCGCGCCCTCCAGAAGTACAATCCGGAACTGCGTCCGGCCCTCAAGAAGGCTGGCCTGATCACCCGTGACCCCCGCATGAAGGAACGTAAGAAGTCCGGTCAGCCGGGTGCCCGTAAGCGATTCCAGTTCTCCAAGCGGTAAGCGTACCGACTCGGCTTTCCTGCCCTCCGCGTGCGCTTGCCCGGAGGGCTTTTTGTTTTTTGGGGTATGAATTAGCCCCATTTATTTTCGTTTAATTCATTATTAATAATTATATGAAAACCGCGATTGTTGGAGCCTCTGGATACTCAGGTGAAGAACTCGTGCGGCTGCTGTCCCGGCATCCGCAGGTGGAGCTTGCGCTGGTCTCCTCGCGCTCGCTCGTGGGTAAGCCGCTGGTCTCGGTTATGCCACAGTTCCGGGGCTTGGTCCCGGCGGATCTGGTTTTCAGTGACTCGGACCCGGCGACGCTGGCTGCGCGGGACGACATCGATGTGTTTTTCCTCGCCCTCCCGCACGGCGTGGCGGCTGAATTCGCCGTACCGCTCGTCGAGGCCGGGCGGAAGGTGATCGACCTCTCAGCCGACTTCCGGCTGGGATCGACCGCGCTCTATGAGGAATTTTACGGCCAGGCGCACCCCGCCCCGGCCCTGCTGGAACAGGCTGCCTACGTCATCCCCGAGATTACACCCGCTGGTTGGGAAAAGGCTCCGCTCATCGCCAGCCCCGGCTGCTACCCGACGAGTATCATCACCCCGCTGACCCCGCTGCTGCGGGCGGGGATCGTTTCCAGCCAGGGGATCGTGGTGAACTCGATGAGCGGCGTCAGCGGCGCGGGCAAAAAACTGGCCGAAGCCTACCTGTACTGCGAGCGTAACGAGAGTGTCAAAGCCTACGGCTTGCCCAAACACCGGCACCTGTCCGAGATCGAGGAGCAACTCGGCGCGGCGGCGGGCGAGCCGGTCATTATCCAGTTTAACCCGCATCTGGCCCCGATGAAGAGGGGGATAGCGACCACCATCACGGTCCCGGCGGCCAAGCCCAACCTGGCGGCACTCTACGCGGCCTGGGAGACGGCCTTTGCCGGTCGGCCCTTCATCGGTTTGCTGCCCAGCGGCACCTGCCCGGACACGCTGCACGTGACCGGGACGAACCGGGTGGACATGTCCGCGGTTTACGACGAGCGGACGAAGAACTTTATCATCACCAGCGCCGAGGACAATGTCGTCAAAGGCGCCAGCGGCCAGGCGGTTCAGATCATGAACCTCTGGCTCGGCTTCAAGGAAACGGACGGACTTCTCTAACCGATAAAAACGATGAGCACGCATGTGACGTTGACGGATGATTCACCGGGCCTGGGCGATGTGCCGGGCTTCCAACTGGCGGGCGTCCATTGCGACGTGCGCGGGACCGGTAACAAGCGGCTCGACCTGGCGCTGATCTTCTCGGAGCAGCCCGCCGTCGCCGCCGGAGTTTTTACTACCAACGATGTCAAGGCCGCTCCGGTCCGGCATTGCCAGGCGATTCTGGCGGGCCGGGACGACTTCCGGGCCATCGTCGCCAACAGCGGCAACGCCAACGCCTGTACCGGTGCACAAGGTATGGCCGACTGTGAAGAAATGGCCGCCGAAGCCGCGCGGGGACTCGGGATTTCCGCCGATCAGGTGTTTGTCTGCTCGACGGGGCGGATTGGCCGGTCGCTGCCGATGGACAAGATCCGTTCCGGCATCGCCGAGGCTGCGGCCGGGTTGTCCAGCGATTCCGGGCACTCGCTCAACGCCGCCTGGGCCATCCTGACTTCGGACACAAAGCCCAAGACCGTGACCGCGAAGTTCGAGGTCGGCGGTCAGACGGTGACCGTCTCCGGCATGGCCAAGGGCGCTGGAATGATCGAGCCGAACATGGCCACCATGCTCGCCTTTGTCGGTACGGACGCGGAAATTTCGCGGGCCGGGCTCCAGGCCGCGCTGGCCGCGGCCGTGCGGTCGAGCTTCAACTCGATCACGGTGGACGGCGACATGAGCACGAACGACACTGTGCTCGTCCTGGCCAACGGCCAGAGCGGGGTCTCGGTCGAGGATACCGGTTCCGAGGCGGGCGAAGCCTTCCGCGAGGCACTGGGACAGGTCTGCCGGAAGCTGGCCGAGAAGATCGTCGGCGACGGCGAACGGATCACGAAGGTGGTCATGGTCAATGTCTCTGGCGCACCGGATAACACCGCCGCCGAAAAGGTGGCGCGGGCCGTGGGCAACTCCCTGCTGGTCAAGACCTCGTGGTTCGGCAACGACCCCAACTGGGGCCGGTTGCTCGACGCCGCCGGGTACGCCCGGGTCGGGCTGGTCGAGGAGCGGCTGGACATGCACTACGACGACATCCCGGTCATCCTCGCGGGCACACCGCAGCACGACAACCTCCCCCAGTGGAAGCAGGCCGTGTCCAAGAAGCATTTTTCCATCTCGATCAACCTGAATATCGGGCAGGGGGCATACAGCCTGCTGAGCACCGATCTTTCCGAGGGTTACGTCGATTTCAACAAGAGCGAATAACCACATAGACGTGAAGATTACCGAAAATATCGACATCACGACCAAGGCCCAGGTGCTGCTGGAGGCGTTGCCGTACATCCTGCGCTTCCGGGGCTCGACCTTCGTCGTCAAGTACGGCGGCAGTTTCATGGACGATCCGGACCCGGCGGTACGCATCCGGGTGGCCACGGACATCGTGTTCCTGGCCGCGGTGGGGATTCACGTCGTCGTCGTGCACGGCGGCGGCAAGGCGATCTCCCGGGGCATGGCCGAGGCCGGGCTGGAGCCGGTCTTCCGCAACGGCCTGCGGGTGACCGACGAGGAGACGATCAAGATTGTCGAGAAAACGCTCAACCAAACGGTCAACCTCGACATCTGCGAGCTGATCCAGGCGCGGGGTGGCAAGCCGCTGGGCATGCACGGCAACAACGTGCTCGTCTGCGACAAGATGCTCTCCGAAGACGCCGAAGGGCAGCCGGTGGACCTCGGTTTCGTCGGGCAGATCCAGTACGTGAAGGCCAAGCTGATCAAGAAGGCCATCGCCGACGGCTACACGCCGATTGTTTCCCCCATCGCAGTGGACGAACTGGGCCACCCCTACAACACCAACGCCGATGTGGCCGCCGCGGCGGTCGCCTCTGCCCTGCGGGCGCGGCGGTTGGTTTATCTTTCCGACGTCCCCGGCCTGCTGCGGGACCCGAACGACCCCTCCACGCTCATCTCCTCGCTCCACATCGACGAGGTCGAGACGTTGACCAAGGACGGGACTATCTCCCGGGGCATGCTTCCGAAGGTCAACAGCGCAGTCGGTGCCCTGCACAACGGTGTGCACCGGGTCCACTTCGTTGATGGCCGGCAGCCCCACAGCATCCTGCTGGAAATCTTTACCGACAAAGGTATCGGCACAGAAATCGTCAATCAGTAAGCGCAAATCATGAACGTAACCACCCCGGATTCCACTTCCGACCTGTATGCCTCGTTTGTACTGGGCAATTACGGCACGCCCGCCTGCACGCTGACGCGCGGCGAAGGCGTCTATGTGTGGGACTCCGAGGGGCGTCGCCTGCTCGACTTCGGGGCGGGGATCGCGGTCACTTCGATTGGCCATTGCCACCCGCACTGGGTCAAGGCCGTACAGGAACAGGCGGCCACGCTCGTGCATTGCAGCAACCTCTACCGGCACCCCGGCCAGGGGCGGCTGGCGCAACGGCTTTGCGGCTACGCCGGGCCGGGCAAGGTTCTCCTGTGCAACAGCGGGGCCGAGGCCAATGAGGCCATGCTCAAGCTCGCCCGGCTCCACGGGCGGGCCAAGACGGGCGAGGAGGGTAAGTGCTTCAAGGTTCTGACTGCCGAGAAGGCCTTCCACGGCCGGACCTTCGGGGCCATGGCCGCCACGCCGCAGGAGAAAATCCAGGGCGGGTTCCGGCCTATGCTGGACGGGTTCGCGCACGGTGTTTTCAACGATCTGGCGAGCTTCGAGGCGCTGGTGGACGACTCCGTCGCCGCCATCCTGGTGGAAGCGATCCAGGGCGAGAGCGGCGTCAACCCCGCCACGGTGGAGTTCCTGCAAGGGCTGCGGGCGCTTTGCGACAAGCACGGCCTGCTGCTGATGATGGACGAGGTCCAGTGCGGCATTGGTCGGACGGGGCGGTTCTTCGGCTTCGAAGAGGCCGGGATCGTGCCGGACGCCTTCAGCATGGCCAAAGGCCTCGGCGGTGGTATCCCCATCGGCGCGGTCTGGATGCGCGACGCGCACGCACCGCTTTTCAAACCCGGCTCGCACGGCACGACCTACGGGGGGAACCCGCTGGTCTGCGCCGCCGCGAATGCCGTGCTCGACGTGATCGAGTCCGAGGATTTGTTGGCGCAGGTCACCGCCCAGTCCAAGGGCTGGATCAAACGGCTGCAAGAACTGGAACGGAAGTTCCCGGCGCTGGTCGAAGAAGTGCGGGGCCGGGGTTACATGGTCGGCGTCGCCCTCAAGGTGGACCCGATGCCGGTTATCCAGACCCTGCGGGAAAAGGGCATGCTTGCTATCCCGACCGGGGGGCAGGTTATCCGGCTGCTGCCGCCACTCACCGCCACCGTTGAAGACCTTGACCGCTCCGTCGAGCTGCTCGCGGACGCTTTATCCAATCACCTCCAAGCTTAGTTTGCCATCCCCCGTATGAAACACTTCCTGAAAGTGACCGACTTCTCGCACGACGAGGTCGAACTCCTGTTCCAGAACGCCGCCGAGTTCAAGCGTCTGGGCCGCCACACCCCGGCGCTGCTCCAGCGTCAGTCCTGGGGTATGCTTTTTTATAAAAACAGTACGCGCACCCGCGTCTCCTTCGAGGTCGGGCTGAACGAACTGGGCGCGCACGCCGTCATGCTCTCCACCGGGAACATGCAGCTCAGCCGCGGCGAGACCATCGCCGACACGGCCCGCGTGCTTTCGCGTTACCTGTCCGGGCTGATTATCCGCTGCTACGAACACTCCGTGCTGGAGGAGTTCGCCAGTGCCGGGACCATCCCGGTCGTGAATGCCCTGACGGACCTGACGCACCCCTGCCAGCTCTACGCCGACCTCTTTACGCTGGCCGAGCGCTGGAGCCCCGGCGAAGGGGAGGCCGATGTCGAGTCGCTGCGGGGCCGCAAAGTCGCCTTTCTCGGTGATACCGCCTGCAATATGGCCAACTCGTGGATCCTCGCCGCCGCCCACACCGGGATGGAAATTTCCCTCGCCGGTCCTGCCGAGTTCGCGCCCAGCCAGGCCGCGCGCGACTTGCTGAAGCAGGCGGACCTGCCGGAGACATTCAAGTTCACCACTGACGCACGGGAGGCTGTTCGCGGCGCGGATGTCGTCTATACCGATGTGTGGGTGAGCATGGGCAACGAGGCCGAGGAAGCCGCCCGCCTCTCCCAGATGCAGCCCTATTCGGTCACGGCGGACCTCATGGCCGAGGCGGCCAAGGACGCCTACTTCATGCACTGCCTTCCCGCCCATGCCGGGCAGGAAGTTTCGCAGGAAGTCCTTGATAGCTCCGCGTCGATTATCTTCGACGAGGCGGAGAACCGCCTGCATATCCAAAAGGCCATCCTCGCCGCCCTCGCCGGGGAACCCCGCTGAGGCGTATTTTAAAATTACGGAGCGAGCCCGGGCCTGTTGGTTTTGAGGCTGTTTGTCCGGAGGAACGCAGTTCCGGCTTAAACGTTTTTTGGGGAGAGCGTGAGAGGGTGTTTTTTGAAAAAAAAAAACACCTTCTCGCATAACCCTTCTTTTATGCGCCAGCCACGGCCGGGCGATAGACGTGTTTGTTGATACGGCGGGCGATGACGGCGCGGAAGATGTCGAGGTTCTCAATCGCGCCCAGGCCGAGAAGCTGATAGCCGATGTTGCCCACGGAGGTTCCTTCCAGGCTGTAGCTGGTGACGGGCAGGCCGGTGGCGTCGGCGATGCGCTGGCAAAGGAGCTGGTTCTTGGAACCGCCGCCGACGATGGCGATGTTGTCAAAAGATTCGCCGGTCATTTGGCCGAACTGGCGGACGGTGTTGGCGACGGAGCGGGCCAGCGAGTCGCAGATCAGGCGCATGTACTCGGGCAGGGTCGCGGGCGGGGTGCCGCCCTGGCGGCGCAGGTTGGCGTCGATGGCGGCGCGCATGTCGTCCGGGTTGAAAAGCGATTCGTCCGTACAGTCGATGAGGGTCCCGGGGCTGGGGAGGTCGGCGGCCTTGTCGGCCAGCGCGTCCCACTCGGCTCCGCTGGTGGGCCGGTCAGGGAACTTGATGGAGAGCTGTTCGAGCAGCCAGAGGCCGAGGAGGATCTTATTCGGGCGGTAGCCGCCGAGGCCGTCGCGCTCGTTGCTGACGCCGAGCTTGTAGGCTTCCTCGCCCTTGGCGGGCTGGGCGGTCAGGCCGCCGGTGAGCAGCCAGGTTCCGGCGGAGATAAAGATGTCGTTCCCGCTCTTGGGAATGGCCTCAAAGGCACAGGAGGTGTCGTGGCCGGGGACGAGGATCGTTTCCACATCTTCGAGTCCCTCGATGTCGCGGACCTTGCCCAGCTTGATGCCAGAGCGGGCCGGGCCATCGAACCACTCGGCGGGGATACCGAAGTAGTTCAGCGTTTCCCCGGAGAAAGCCACGCCGTTGATGTCCAGAAGCTGCCCGGTGCTGGCGATAGAGACCTCGTTGCACATCTTGCCCGAGAGCAGGTAGTTGAAGTAGTCCGGCAGCAGGAGCACGCGGCTGACCATCTGCTTGAGCGCGGGAAAGGCGCTGAGGGTCTCGCCGAGCTGGAGGGCGGTGTTGTAGTTAATGGGCGGCAGGCCAGTCCAGTCGTAGAGTTTGCGGTCATCGCCGGAGTCGATCAGGCGCTTGCGCAAGGGCTCGGTGCGCTGGTCGCGGTAGGCGTGCATCGGGAAGGCCAGGCGCCCGTCCTTGTCCAGCAGGACATGGTCCACGCCCCAGGTGTCCACCCCGCAGGAGGCGAGATCGGGGAAAAGGCGTTTGGCTTCCGTCAGCCCCTTGCGGACCTGCGAAAAGAGGGCTCCGATGTCCCAGTAGTCGTTGTCGTTGAGGCGGTGAAAGGCGTTGGGAAAGCGGTGGACTTCGGTCAGCTCAAGGGCCTCGCCGGTCCAGGTTCCGACGATGACGCGCCCGCTGGTGGCTCCAAGGTCGATGGCGGCGGCGTGTATTTTGCTCATGGGGGTTTTTACGAAAAAGCGGTTCAGGGTTCGATTTTGGCGGGAGGGGCGACGATGATCTCGGTGCCGGCCTCGGCGGCGGGGCCGGCGATCTCGGGGGGCGGCTCCCGGTCGGTGATAAGGGTGTACTTGTCCGACAGCTCGGTGACGAGGCTCAGGGCGCGCTTGCCGAGCTTCGAGCTGTCCATGACGAAGTAAAGCTTGTCGCACACGTTGAGCATGTGCTGCTGAAAGGAGGCGAGGAACGAGTTGTTGTTCCAGATGCCCTCGGGGGTCAGTCCGGCGCAGCCGCACACGGCGATATCGACGTGGACTCGGTTGATGGCCTGCTCGCAGGCCGGGCCGTAGAGAATGCCCAGCCGGGAGTAAACCGTGCCGCCGGTGACAATGGTCTCGGAGGAGCCGACTTCGCCGAAGAGGGCGGCGATGGGCAGGGAGTTGGTAATGACCACGAGGCGTTTTTCCACCAGGGCGCGGGCTACGGTATAGGTGGTGGTGCCGCCGTCGAGCATGACGGTCGCGCCTGGCTCGATCAACTGGGCCATCTTGCGGGCGATGGCGTGTTTTTGTTCCGTGTGGCGGTTATCCTGTGTGATGAAGTCGTAGCCGGAGCTGTTCGCATCCTCTTCGACGAGGCTGGCCCCGCCGTGATGGCGGCAGATGATGTTGGCCGCCTCCAGATCGTTGAGTGCGCGTCGGACGGTGGACAGGCTGATGTCGAATTTTTCGGCCAGCGTGTGAAGGTCCGCGTACTTGTGTTCGCGGATATACTTCTCGATCAGGTCCAGTCGTTGTTTATTGGTCATGAAAATCACCTTCATCCTGAAGGCGCTTTCACAAACTGTCAAAAACAATCAGTTGCTTCCACGAAAATGATGTAATCAGGTCAACCCACTACCCCAGAGCCGCCAGGGGGCGATTTCGAGGCTGTTTCCGGCTGGGTCGCGGAAGTAGAGCGAGTGGACGCCCTCACGCCAGACGTGTTCCATTTCGAGCGGGATTCCCAATGCTCTCAGGCGGTCTTTCCAGCCGGGTATGTCGGCGGGATCGACCCGGAAGCAGGTATGGCCGGGGCCGGTGGTACCGTGGGTGGGCACCTCGTCGTTGCGGGCCGACTCGTGCGGATTGAAGATCAGCAGCATGGCCCCGTCGAGCCGGTAGAAGATGTACTTACCCGGTTCGCGCGCGTGGGGTTCGCTTGCGAGCAGGCGGTTGTAGAACGCCTCGGCTGCCTCCAGGTCTTCGGCGTAGAGGCAGGTCTCAAGAATGTGACGCAGGTTCACGGGAGAAAGGTTTGAGAGTTTAAGAGTTTGAAGGTTTGAGAGTCGGAATGCCGTTTGCGAAAATTCTCCGTCCGCCGTGCGGCTGCTGGCTCTCTTAACTTTCAAACGCTCAAACCCGAAACTCTCAAACTTATTCAGAGTCCGATCCTGCGCAGGGGCTTTCCGGCGTAGATGTTTTCCTCGATTTTTTCCAGCGGCACGCCGCGGGTTTCGGGGAGGAAGCGGATGGCCAGCGCGAGGCCGACAGCGGTAAAGGCGGCGTAGATGAGGAAGGTGAAGGACATACCCAGGCCGTCCTTCATGACCGGGAAAAGCTGGCTGACGAAGTAGTCCACCAGCCAGTTGGCGGCGACGGCGATGGACATCCCGATCCCGCGGAAGCGGATGGGGAAGATCTCGCTGATCATGAGCCAGCACAGCGGCCCGGCGCTGATGGCGAAGAATACGATGTAGAGCAGGATGCTGGCGAAAATCCAGTACGTGATCGCCGGAGGCTTGCCGGGAGTCGCGGGCAGGGCCGGGGTGGTCACCCCGGCCGGTGAAGTGGGGGCTGAGGCCTGGGCGTCCGCGGGGACGGAAACCGACTTGCCCTCGACCGCCGCGTGCATGGCCTGGGAAACGTTCCGCGAACTGGCAATGGCCAGAGCGATCTCCCGGTGGTCGGTCGTCTGCTCATGGGTAACGGCTGACCCGGCGTTGGGAAGGACGGGGCGCTGCCCGGCGTTGTCGGTGGTGGTGACGGCGCGGGACTCGGCGGGCGCGGTCTGCTGGAACTTCTCATACCGGTGGAACAGGTACGACTGCGCCCCGAGCATGATGATGATACCGCTCACGCCGATGAACATCAGCTTGCGGCGTCCAAGCTTGTCCACGAGGAAGATCGAGACGACAGTGGCGATGAGGTTGACCAGGCCCATCGCTACCTGCGCCCACATGGCAGCCGAGGCGCTGAACCCGCCCTGGCTGAAGATCTGCGGGCCGAAGTACATGTCGGCGTTGATGCCGGTGGACTGCTGGAAAAATTGCAGAAAAAAGCCCAGCAGCATGACCGGCAGGATCAGCTTGCCGAAGCAGGCTTTGAGGTTGACGCTCGTCTTGCGGGCGGCGGCTTCGTGGATGTCGCAAAAGGTCGAGCGGGCCTCCTCGCGGCCCATCATGCGCATGAGCACGTGGTGGGCTTCGCGCAGGAACTGGTTCTCAATCAGCCAGCGTGGGCTCTGGGGCATCTTGAACATGCCGAAGAGAAAGATGAAGGCCGGGATCAGCCCGATAGCCAGCATGACGCGCCAGTTGAGGGCGGTGTCCTTGATCGAGGCGTCCACCGCCACGCCGACCAGAAAGGAAAACAGGATCCCGACCACAATGGAGAGCTGGTACATGAACAGGATGCGCCCGCGTGATTCCGGCGGGGCGACCTCGGCCATGTACATCGGGGTGATGACGGCGGAGTTACCAATGGCCAGCCCCATCATCAGGCGGGCAACCACGAAGACCCAGAAACCGGGCGAAACCGCCGCCAGAGCGATCCCGGCGATGAAGAGAAAGGCGTTGAAGATGAGGCCTTTTTTACGCCCGAAGCGGTCCGAAACCTTGCCGCCAAAGAGCGCGCCGATCAATGCGCCCAGCGGGACGGCGGCGACCCACAGTCCCTGAAGCAGGGGGGCGGACTCCAGGCCGAAGAAGGTGTTGACCGAGCCTCCGACCGCCGCCGCGATGGAGGCGTCGAACCCGAACAGCACCCCCGACATGGCCGCGACCGTGCCGACGAAAAAGCTGCTCAGCGGTTTGATGGCGACATCTTTGAGGGTTTCCTCCACCTCGTTCACGATGGCACGGAGATGATCGGGGATAGTTGGCTGGGCAGGGGAGAGTTCACTCATGGCAAGGTAGGGCTTTTGCTGCCGCAGCGTCTCTTCCGGCTAAACGACGGCTACACCGGCCGGAGCCGGGGTGCAGGAGGGGTGAGATAGTTGCGGCAAGGGGTTCAATATGAGCCGGATGGGTTGCATCACAACTCATCGTGTTTTGCCCGCTTTGGCAAGGTCAGAGTGCGTGGAAAATGAGGTGCCCTATTATGGTTTTGTAGTGCATTTGCACTACACGTGTTGAAGCGCGGAAGACGCTTCCACGGGAGATTTAAAACAGACGCTACTTCGTGGGGGCGGGTCGCTGCCAGATGACGGTGTTCTCCTCCCCGAAGGTTACGCGATTGGCCCATTTGGGGATGGCGATGGTTTCCTCAAAGGTTCCCGTTTCGCCCGGTTGCCCGTCGGCATGCAGGTGCACAAGTATCTGCAAAAAGTCGGGATGTCGGACCAGCTCGACCTGCTCCACGGTATAGGCACTGTGGCCGCTGAGCCCGGAAATCATTAATATCTCCCGTCCGTCGGAGGTGGCGACTTGCTGCTGGTAGTTGAAGGTGTCGGCCCGCTCCAGCACGAGGTCCTGAGGCGCGAGCGAGGACGGCCCGGATTGGCAAGCGCCGAGCAGAAGGCTCAGGAGCAGGAGGGCGGAAAAAAGGGGCGGGCGCATCTTTTTGTGGCGTGGTGTCGGGGGCGTTTTTATCCGCCGAAGACAGTGCCCCGGCAACCCTGGACACCGGGTTCGGCGGCGAAGATATGTCCGGCAGCGGTGGCTTCCTTGGGGGCTAGCTGCTCGCTGTTCAGGCGGGAGGTGGTGAAGTAAAGTGTCTCCAGGCCGGGGCCTCCGAAGGTGGGGCAGGTCACGCCGGGGCAGGGGGCGAGCACCCGCTCGATCATCTTCCCCTTGATCGGGTCGTAGCAGGCGACCATCCCTCCACCGTAGAGGGCGACCCAGAGGTTGCCCTCGACGTCGATGGTCATGCCGTCGGGCTTGCCGAGGCCGTCGGGGACTTCGACCACGGTGCGTCGGTTTTTCAGGCTGCCGGTGGCCGCGTCGTAGTCAAAGGCCTCGACGCGGCGGGTGGGCGAGTCGATGTAGTACATGGTCTGTTCGTCGTGGGACCAGCACAGGCCGTTGGAGATGGCCACGTTATCCAGCAACTGGCGGGCGCTGAGGTCTTTCTCGATCAGCCAGAGGCTGCCCAGCGGAGAGACCTTGTCGTCGCTCATGGATCCGGCAAAAAGCCGTCCGTCCGGTCCGGGTTTGCCCTCGTTGAAGCGCGTGTCCTTGAGGTGGGCTTCGGGATCGACGAGAAAGGTGATCTCGTTACCGCGCAGGTCGAGCCGGGCGATGCCCTCGCGGGTGCCGAGGATGAGGTCGCCGGTCTCGGTGGGATGGGCGAAACCCACCTGGCAGGGGACGCTCCACATCCGGTCTTCGTCCTGGGCCGGGTCGTAGAGGTGGACCTCGCAGGCCAGGATGTCCACCCAGATGAGCTGTCGGCGGGCGGCCCACCAGCAGGCTCCCTCTCCGTGCTGCTTGGCGCGGGGGTGGAGCATCGTCGCGTGATGCGTTTTCATCGTCTCACCAGCAAGCCACAAAAAAGCCGGTGCGGCAAGTCCGCACCGGCTTTGATAAATGATTGGTGTTACGTTCTCCGCGTTAGAGGGAGCGGCCTTTCTTGGACGCGTAGGGGGATTTGTCCCCCTCGATGTCCAGTGCGGTCGCGCCCTAGAGCTTTTCGCCCTTGTCGTTGGTTCCGCAGATGGAGACTTCGATCCCGAGCTGGCGGGCGAGTTCGGCCTTGGCGTAGAGGCACAGGTCGGCGGCCTTGCCGTCCTTGGCGTAGGCGACATTGAGGTGGTTGGCCTTGTGGCGGGCCATCATCTGGTCGCGGCTGACACCGTAGCTGACGAAGTGCATGATCGGCCACTGCGGGGTGGTTTCTTCCAGGCGGCGACGGGTTTCCTCTTCGGGCAGTTCGATCGCCTTGCCGCGGCCGACGTCCATCTTGAGCTTGCCGTCCTCGACGTAGATACGGCTCCAGACCAACTCGCCCGGATGGGCTACGCCCATGAGCGTGCTGCCGCCGGCCGGGAAATACATGGCGGGCTGACGGTAGCCGTGGCTGCCCTTCCAGCCGCCGGTGTGGTGCTCGATGGGGGCGCCGCCGGAGATGAGAAAGACCCAGACGTACTCGTCGGTCGAGCCGGACTTGTCCCAGTCACCCCAGCGCAAGTCGTGCAGGGTGGTTTCGGGCGGCTGGCCGAGGGCGAGGTGCACGCGGTTGGTGAAGATCGCGTCGAGGCCGCAGCACTCGTCCACTTCGTTGAAGTGGGGGTAGGGCTGGCCCTTCTTGATGATCTCGCCCTTGGCGTTCTTGACGGGGGGGCGGTCGGTGCTATTGAGCATGCCTTCGACCAGATCGGAGGCCGGGCACATGTCCTTGAGGCCCTGCTGATACTGGATGCCGAGGGCATCGCAGCCAAAGGCGTCGCCGATGCGGCAGGCGGCCACGTACATCTTGCACTGTTCGATGACCTGCTTCTTGACCAGTTCGGTCTTGCCGTCCTTGCCGAAGTGGAAGTTGAAGCCCTTCTTTTCGATGAAGTTGTAAACCTCCTCGGCCTCGGCGTTGGAGACCTGGCTCATGCCGTAGAGCAGGGCGCTCTGGCTGAGGCGCTCCTTGTACACGCCGGTGGAGAAGAGCAGTTCGTCCGGGATGGTGGCGTTGTACATGCCCATACAGAACTCGTCGAACACGCCCATGATGGCCTTGTTCTGGTCGAGATCCTTGGCGATTTTTTCAGCCACGGACTTGGCGCGGGCGGGGGCCTTTTTCGGGGCGTACTTGCGCACCTGTGCGGTCGGGTGGGAGACGGTGCCGGTCTTGAGCCAGGTTTCGAGATTCTTCTGGAAGGATTTGTCGGTCTGGAAGTCTTCGCTCCACAGGGTCGAGTACTTGACTCCGGCCTTGGTCAGGGAGCCGTTGAGGTTGAGCATGCCGACGAGGCCCGGCCAGGTGCCGCTCCAGTTGGCCACGGTGAGGATCGGCCCCTGGTGGGAGATCAGTCCGGCGAGCACGTGGTGGGAGTATTGCCAGACGGCTTCGGCCACGATGATGGGGGCCTTGCGGTCGATCTTGGCGAAGATCTCCATGCCCTCTCTCTGGCTGCCGATGAAGCCATGCCCTTCGTCCTTCTTAAAGGAGTGGGCGCGCTTGACGGAGTAGCCCAGGAGCGAGACGACCTTCTTGAGTTCGTTTTCCATCTTTTCCTGTTCGGGCCAGCAGTTTTGGTTGGCCGAGAGGCGGAGGTCGCCACTGGCAACGAGCAGGACGGTTTTTGCGGGGGTTTTTTTAGCCATGATGTTGTTGATGGGTTGGGCGTTTAAGGAAAGCGCTCATCCAAGCAAGACCCGGAAAAAACCAGCAAGGCAATTCAGTGGTACAAGCCGGGGAATTCAGTGGTACAGAAATATCATCGCTCGATGGAGAGTGTTCCGGTGCTTCTTCAGGCGTGGCGGGTGAGGGTGTGCAGGGTGACTTCGGCTGGGCAGTTGAGGCGTAGCGGCACGCAACCGGCGCCCGTCCCGCGCGAGGTGTAGCCGCGCATCCGCCCGTAGGTCCAGTCGCCGGCGACGAGGGCGCGGGGGGCGGGGCAGTGAGTGATGAGCGCGCGCCCGCCGGGCAGGCAGAACTGCCCCCCGTGGGTGTGCCCGGAGAGCATGAGGTCCACCCCGAGCCCCTCGGCCTCCCGGTACGTCTGGGGGCTGTGCGAGAGGAGCAACTTGCAAGCGGTCGGGGGTACCTCCCGCAGGGCGCGGGCGAGGTCGTGGGTCTGGTAAAAATACGGGTCGTCCACCCCGGCCAGCCAGAGGGTTTGGCCGCTGCGTTCGAGGGGGAGGGCCTCGTTGAGCAGGACGCGGATGCCCATTGCTTCCAGGTCGGGGACTTTTTCGATAAAATCGTGGTTGCCCAGCACGCCCGCCTTGGGGCCGGGCAGGTGACGGTAAATCCGCGCCGTTTGCTCCATCGAGGCGCGGTGGCAGTCGCGGGTCCGGTTGCGGAAGTCGCCGGTATTCACGCACAGGTCGTACTCGACACCCGCCAGCGCGGCAATGACCGCATCGGGCAGCGCCGGGTCGAGGTCGGTGTGCAGGTCGGCCAGGTGGAGGATGCGGAAGCCCTCGAATGCTGCCGGCAGGCGCGGCAGCACGACACGGTTCTCTATGAGGCGGATTTTTAAGTAGTTGCGGTAGCCGCGCCCGTAGAGGCCGGTCATTTTGAAAATAACGGTGATGAGCCCTTCCAGCCGGATGTGACGCTCCAACCGAAAAAAGCCCTCCCCCTGGACGGCCAGGTGTGCCTCCAACTCCTGCTGGGCGCGCAGGCGGCGTTCGAGTAGCGCTTCACCCAGGCGCGAACCGAGTTGCGCGTAAAGATCACCCTCCGTCGGGGCCGCTTGCCGGGAAACTGCATTCATGCCTTTTCGCAGGATCGTGCCGGATTCCTTTGTTGGCGGCAACCCTTGAACGGGGGAGGAGGTATGTTTGAGCGTAGCGAATCGCGCTGGGGGAGAGGGCCTTTCAGTTCGCATAGGGGCGCGGCCCTTAAAGCAGCTCCAGCCGGAGCTTGTCATTAGGGCAGAGATGGGTATGAGTAGGTGGTTCCGATGCCGAAGAAAGCCACAAATCCCTTTGATCCGATCGAGGAAGCCATTGCCGCCATCGCGGCGGGCGAACCGGTGATCGTGACCGATGACGAGTCCCGCGAAAACGAGGGTGACCTGATCGTAGCCGGTCAGAAGGCCACCCCCGAGATCATTAACATGATGATCCGTGAGGCGCGGGGCCTGGTCTGCGTGCCGATGGCCGACCACCAGCTCCAGCGGCTGGGGATTCAGGCGATGGTCGCCGTCAACCGCGAGTCGCACGGGACGAACTTCACCGTCTCGGTCGATGCCGCCGAGGGCATCACGACCGGCATCGGGGCCTACGACCGCTACAAAACGATCAGCATCCTGGCCGACCCGAAGGCCACTCCCGACCAACTCGTGCAGCCGGGGCACATCTTTCCGCTTGGCGCAAGGCCGGGCGGTGTCCTTCAGCGGGCCGGACACACCGAGGCCGCCGTCGATCTGGTCACGCTGGCGGGACTTTTTCCGGTTGGCGTCATTTGCGAGATTTTAAAGGAGGACGGCTCTTCGGCCCGCCTGCCGGACCTGATCAAGTTCAAGAAAAAGCACGGCCTCAAGCTGGTTTCCATCGCCGACCTGATCCACTACCGCCACAAGCGTGACAAGCTCGTGCGCCGCGTGGCCACGTTGCCCTTTGAGTCGGAGTTCGGTCAGTTCGACCTGCACGTTTTCCAGAGCCAGTCCGACCACCGCAAGCACATCGCCCTCTCGCGGGGCCAGCTCGACGAACGCCCGACGCTTGTGCGCGTGCACAGCGAGAACATCCTCGGTGACCTCTTCCGGGGCAAAAAAATGACCGGCCACTCCTCGCTGACCAAGGCGCTCAAGCGCGTGGCTCAGGAGGGGCACGGGGTCGTGCTCTACATGGAGCAACCGGACGGCGGGCTCAACCTCCAGCCCGGCGAGGACGGGGCCGCCCGGCTCGCCCCGGCCAAGATGGACTTCCGCGACTATGGGATCGGGGCGCAGATCCTCTCAGAGCTGGGCCTGCGCAAGATCCGCCTGCTCTCCGGGACACAGCGCCGTGTCGTTGCCCTCGATGGCTACGACCTGGAAATTGTCGAGCAGATCCCGCTCTGAGCTGCCTGCCGGGCAACATCCTCCCCCGCGTATCCGGGTAACTCCGGCTTTGCCATCGGTGAAAAATCCTGAATGATCTTTCCTCCGCTGTCTTTGCCGGTCCCTCTCTTTTAATACGTTTTCCATCACCACATGTCTTTCCACGCACCAGAACCTTTGAAAATCGACGGCTCGGAGCTGTACTTCGGCATCGTTGCGGCCCGCTACAACGGCGCGTATGTCGATGCCCTGATCGAGCGCGTCTCCGCCGTCCTCAAGGAGGCCGGTGTGCCCCGGGCCAATGTCCGCCTGGAGCGCGTCCCCGGCTCGAACGAGATCCCGTACCTGGCGACCATGATGGCCGCCACCCGGCAGTACGACTGCATCATCGCCCTGGGGGTGATCATCCGCGGGGGCACCGCGCACGACGAGGTCATCGCCCACAGCACGGCCTCCATCCTGCACCGCGTGGCCATGCAGACCGAGTGCCCGGTTATCAACGGCATCCTCACCGTCAACAACACCGAGCAGGCTGAGGAGCGCGTCAACGGCCACGCCGACCGTGGAGGCGAGTTTGCCCGCGCCGCGCTGGAAATGGCCCGCCACAAGGTGAACTACGTGCAGCTTTTGGACGAGATTGACGCCGAGGCCGCCGCCGACGACATCAACGACCTTTTCAACAAGAACTGAGCCATGCCCGAGTACGAACAAGCCCCCGGCGAAGACGCCCTCCAGCGCCCGCCCCGGCCCGACGGTCAGGCCGATTCCAAGCCCTCAAAGCCCGCCAAGGCTCCCTCTCCCCGGCACCTGAACCGTGTCGCCGCCATGCAGTTCCTCTACATGGCCGAGATCAACCAACCCGAGGGGTTGAGCGAGGCGCTTTACGACTTTTTCAACAACCGCGACCACCCGCGCGACTACTACGCCTTTGGCGAAACCCTGGCCAGCGGCGCGTGGGAAAAGCGCGAGGAGGTGGACAAAACGATCCGCGAGCACGCCCGTAACTGGTCCTTCGACCGTATCGCCAAGGTGGACCTCGCCATCCTCCGTCTGGCCATCTACGAACTGCATTTCCGCCGGGACATCCCGCCCATCGTCTCCATCAACGAGGCCATTGACCTCTCCAAGGAGTTCTCCACCCCCGACGCCAAGCGCTTTATCAACGGCATCCTCGACAAGCTCAAGGGCACCCTCGATCGACCGCTAAGAACGGCGGATGTCTGACGCCGTAGTGCTCGCCTTGTGACAAGGCTTGCCCGCGAAGCCACGCGAAGGGTAACGAAATCTTTTTCCTCTATCTCTTCGCGCCTCTTCGCGTGGCTTCGCGGGCAAATTCTTTTGAAAACTGCTGCGCGGCAGATTGAAGCCGGGGCGACAGAAACCAACCTTGCCTTTCGGCGTGGCAGCGGGAAAATCGCTCTTTCCCTATGGCTTCATTTTTTTCGCGATTCAAGGAAGGTCTGAAGAAGACCACGCCGACCTTTTACAAGATATTTGGTAAGGTCGGGGGGATTTTCAGCGGCAAAAAGCTCGACGCGTCCAGCCTGGACGAACTTGAGGAGGCGCTCTACGGGGCGGACTTCGGGGTGGAGACGGCGACCGAGATCATCGAGGAAATTCAGGCCGCCTACAAGCAGGACAAATCCCTGCGCGGCCAGGACGCCGCCCGCATCGGCGCGACCGTGCTCAAGCGCGTGCTCGCCGGGGCCGAGTTCTCGACCGACTTCCGCGCCCATAACCCCGAGGTCATCTGCCTGATCGGGGTCAACGGCTCGGGCAAGACCACCACCGCGGCCAAGCTCGCCTGGCGTTTCAAGGAAGAGGGGCGGGGCGTCACCCTGGGGGCCTGTGACACCTTCCGCGCCGCCGCCAACGAGCAGATTAAGACCTGGGCCGACCGGCTCGGACTCGACCTGGTGGCGAGCCAGCACAAGGCCGATGCCGCCGCCGTCGCCTTCGACGCCTGGCAGGCCGCCAATTCGCGTCACCGGGACATTCTGATCCTCGACACGGCGGGCCGCCTACACACCAAGAGCAATCTGATGGAGGAGCTGAAAAAAATCCGCCGCGTCCTGCAAAAGCACGACGAGACAGCCCCGCACCACGCCTGGCTGGTGGTGGACGGCTCCCTCGGCTCGAACTCCATCGAGCAGGCCCGCGTGTTCCATGAGGCCTTCGGGTTGACCGGGCTCATCATCACCAAGCTGGACGGCACCAGCCGGGGCGGCGCGCTTGTGGGGATCTACCGTGAGCTGGGCATCCCCATCGCCTACGTCGGCCTGGGCGAGCAAAAGGAAGATCTCCAACCCTTCTCTGTCGAGAACTACGTCAACGCCATCTTCGGCATCGAGGAGTAGGGGAGACCGCCCGCGAAGAAACGCGAAGCGTATTTATGCACTAAAAAACTCCGTGCCTTTGTGCCTCTGTGTGAGTAAATTAAAAACAACACCATGAGCGATAAACTGACCGTCGAACTGGGGGAGCGCAGCTACCCGATCATCATTGCCTCCACCCGGCAGGAGTACCGCGAAGCCATCCGCTCGACCGAGGCATGGACGGCGGGGGCGGCTGTCATTTTTGACGAAAACACACGCCAGTATCTGCCCGACGGAATGCCGGAGGAGATTGTTTACATCGGCTTCGAGCCGGGCGAGCAGACCAAGTGCTTCGCCAGCCTCCACCGCATTATGGACGAGATGGCCGCGGGCCGCATCGACCGCGGGGGCCGCGTGATCGCGCTCGGCGGCGGGGTCATCGGCGACCTGGCCGGGTACGCCGCTGCCAGCTACCTGCGCGGGGTGGATTTTTACCAGGTGCCCACGACCCTGCTCGCGATGGTGGACAGCTCGGTCGGCGGCAAGACCGGGATCAACATCGCCGCCGGGAAAAACCTCGTCGGGGCCTTCTGGCAGCCGCAGGCGGTTTTCATCTGCACCGAGCTTTTGAAAACCCTCCCGCCGCGTGAATTCGCCGCCGGGATGGCCGAAGTCATCAAGTACGGGATGCTCTACGACCGGGCGCTTTTCGACCAGCTCGCCGGGCTTGAGCAACCGCTGGCCTGGGACCACCCGGCCCTGACCGGCATCATCCGGCGCTGCTGCGAGATCAAGGCCGAGATCGTCAAAGCCGACGAAAAGGAAACCGCCGCCAGCGGTGGGCGCGCCCTGCTCAACCTCGGGCACACCTTTGCCCACGCCATCGAGAACGTCGCCGGCTACGGCACTTACCTGCACGGCGAGGCCGTGGCTATCGGCCTGGTGCTCGCAGCCGAGCTTTCCGCCCGGCTGACGGACGACGGGGCGATTGGTTTTGACTTTGACCGGGCCGATGCCGAGGCCGTGCGCAAGCTCGTCGCCGCCAACGCTCTGCCCACCTCGCTGAAAGACCCGCTCGGCGGCCAGCCCGCCCCTGCTCTCGATATCGACAAACTGATGGACGCCATGCGCCGCGACAAAAAAGTCCGTTCGGGCCGCCTGCGCTTTGTGGCGATGGAGGAGATCGGCCGCGCCGTCACTGTGGCCGATGTCCCGGAGGCGTGGATACGGGAGCTGTGGCAGCAGAGCGCGCAGTAGCGAGTTTTCATTTCTCAGTGGCCATCGCTGATGGACCGGGTTGGTCCGGAGGCGGCTATCACTGCCGACGGCAGCTTTAAATGGCCATTGACCCCCGGCGAATGAGGACTTAACCCTTTTCTCTCATGGCTGGTGTCGATGAGACCATCGTACGTGAGTACTTCGAGATGAACGGGTTCCTCGTTCGTCAGCTACGCAAGTACGCGGTGCAGTCGCGCGCCAAACGCAGCGAGGAGGAGATCGACCTGGTGGTCTATAACCCGACCTGGCGCAAGGGCGCGGGCAAACCCAACTTCATGCTCTTCTCCAACGAGCTTGAGCTGGTCCAGCGGGCGGTGGTCATTGTCAAGGGTTGGCACAGTCAGCGTTTTACACCCGGCACCCTGCGTGGGAGTTCGGATATTTTCAAGTTTCTGGAAAAGGACGTGCTCAAGAAGGCCGAGGACCTCTTTCACGTGGACGAGAAGCAGGTCGAGGACATCGGTCCGTTTATGAAAATCCTCGTCATGCCCGGCCTGCCCACCCACGAGCCGCACAAGTCCCAGAGCATCGAACTGCTGGAAAAGGCGGGGATCGATGCCATCATTTCCTTCCGATCGATCCTGCAGGACATCGTCCAAAAGCTCGAAGTGAACCACAACTACCAGAAGTCCGACCTGCTCCAGATCCTGCGCATCCTGAAAAACTACGACATGGTCAAGGCTCCGCAACTGGAGCTTTTCGGCGGCAAGCGGTAGGCGCTTCATGTCCGCCGAAGTGTATTCAAAAAATGAATACATACCCAGTCTCGCATGCGCCCGCCCGCTTTTACCAACTTTCAAGCTCTTAAACGTTCAAACACTCAAACTTTCATGAGCGAAGCTCTGATCGAACCCGGCGCGACATTTGGCGCTGACTGTAATCTCGCTCCGTTCGCGGTGCTCAAGGCCGGGGCCGTCCTCGGTGACGGCGTGACGGTGGACCACTTCACCGTGGTTGGCGGGCTGCCGCAGGATTTGAAGTTCGACCCCGCGACAAAAAGCGGTGTCCGTATCGGCGCGGGCAGTGTATTGCGCGAGGGTGTGACCGTCCACCGTGCCACACGCGAGGGGGCCTTTACCGAAATTGGGAAAAACTGCCTGCTCATGGCCAACTCTCACGTCGGCCACGACAGTGTGCTCGGGGACAACGTCATCATGGCCAACGGTGCGCTGCTGGGCGGGCACGTCCATGTCGGCAAAAACGCCTTTATCAGTGGCAACGCCGTCATCCACCAGCACGTGCGCGTGGGCGAGGGCTGCATCATCTCCGGCGGTTCGCGCGTTGGGCTCGATGTGCCGCCCTTCGTCATTGTCGATGGCAAGAACACCGTGGGCGGGCTGAACCTCGTCGGCCTGCGTCGCCGGGGCCATACCGCCGAGGAGATTGCCGACCTGAAAAACTGCTACCGGGCCATCTACATGAGCGAGGTGAAAGGCTCCGCCGCTGACAAGGCGGCCACTGTCGAGCCGAAGACCGCGACTGGAAAGATTTTTATCGATTTCTTCGCTGACCGTGGGCGCGGATTTATCCATGCTCGGCGTTAGGTATGCTGGACACCGGATCGCAGTTAAAGATGAGTTTTTACCGCAAAGGCAAAGGCCCTGTATCCTAAACCTTTGCGCCTTCGCGTCTTTGCGGTTAATCTATTCCTCCCATGATTGACAAACCCATCGCCATCACCTGCGGAGACCCGGCCGGAGTCGGCCCGGAGATCGTCGCGAAAATTTTTAAAGAGCACCCCGAGCTGCGCGAAAAAGTCTGCCCGGTCGGTCCGGCCTCGTGGCTTTCCACACTGGACTATGCGCAGGCCAAGGAAGTGGGCGAGCCGGGCTTTAGGGCCGATCCGGGGAAGCCCTCGGTCGAGGGTGCGGTGGTCGCGTTGGAGGCGCTCGACGAGGCTGCCTACGGTTGTCGCCAGGGCCGGTACAGCGCGGTGGTGACGGGGCCGGTGAGCAAGGCCTGGATGTCGCAGGCCGGGGGGACCTGGCCGGGGCAGACGGAGTTTTTTGCCGAGCGCTGGTATGGCGAGCCGACGATGGCCTTCGCCGGTGGCAAGTTGACCGTTGTTCTTGCCACTTGGCACGTGCCGCTGATGGAGGTGATGAACCACCTGACGCGCGAGTCGGTCGAGCGGGCGGTGAAAAACGCCGATCGCCTGGCGCGCAAGCTCGGCGCGTCCACGCCTCGTATCGGGGTGTGCGGTCTGAACCCGCACGCGGGCGAGGGCGGTCTGATCGGCTACGAGGAGCAGGGGCAACTCGACCCGATGCTCGACGTGCTGCGTGAGACCTACCCCGGCCTCTCGAAGTGCGAGCCGGGCGATACGCTTTTTCACCGACAGCTTCAGGGCGAGTTCGATGTCATTATCGCCATGTATCACGACCAGGGGCTCGCGCCGCTCAAGGCGGTGGACTTCGACCGGGCGGTCAATATCACGCTCGGCCTGCCCTTCGTGCGGACGAGTCCGGACCACGGCACGGCCTTCGGAATCGCTGGTCAGGGCAAGGCCGATGCCGGAAGTTTTCTGCGGGCGATTGAGCTGGCCGGCGTGTTGATGTAGAGTCTGGTCGCGGATGAGGCTGGTTTTTCATTCCGAGCCGGCCCTTGCTTTTTTGGCCAGCGTGGTTTTCCTTAAAAGCAATCCCATGATATCTTCTCCGACCACAGAATTACCCGACGGCGTGCGGGTGGGCGACGAGCGCCTGATCAAGCTCACCGACAGTGCGGGCGAAAAACTGCACCAACTCATCGCGCGCGAAAACAAGGGCGAGTACCTGCGCGTGGCCATCACCGGCGGTGGCTGCAACGGCCTCTCGTACAAGATGAAGTTCGTGACCACTCCGAAGAAGGGCGACATCGTGGTGTACTCGGGCGGGGCACAGGCGGTCGTGGATTCCAAGAGCGCGCTTTACATCAAGGGGACGACGCTGGACTACTCGGATAAGATGGTCGGCGGCGGCTTTAAGTTTTCCAACCCGAACGCCGCCTCCA
This sequence comes from Ruficoccus amylovorans, assembly GCF_014230085.1. Taxonomy (NCBI): domain Bacteria; kingdom Pseudomonadati; phylum Verrucomicrobiota; class Opitutia; order Puniceicoccales; family Cerasicoccaceae; genus Ruficoccus; species Ruficoccus amylovorans. The sequence continues at coordinate 188,835 of NZ_JACHVB010000064.1, forward strand.
GTTGTTCGTGCGGCGAGAGCTTTTCGGTATAGGCCACATGCTAATGGGCCTCGGATGCCTGGATTCGCGGTCTCGGCTTGCGTTTGTGCAATAGCCAACGTGAAAGTCCTCTATCCCTCAAAAATCTTTCAGATTTTTCTGTAAGATCTTTCGGGCACGGTAGATGCGTGTCTCGACGGCCTTGGCGCTGATCCCGAGCACGGCGGCGCACTCCTCGTGGGAGTTGTCTTCGAGCACGCAAAAGACGAGGGGAAAGCGCAGCTTGTGAGGAAGTGTTTGAATCACGGCCTGTACAGCGCGCATACGCTCGCGCAAATCGGTACGCTCGGCGGGAGTGCGTTCTCCGCCAGGAATCTCCTCTTCAAGCCGCCTTGGGGCAGCATCGCTGAGTGCTGTCTGCAGTGAGATGTCTTTACAGCGTTTCTTGTGTCGGCGGAGGTGGTCCCGGCTGAGGTTGGCTGCGATGGCAAATATCCAGGTGCGTACCTTCGCGCGAGGCTGATACCTGTGCGCGTACTTGTAGACCCGGAAAAAAGTCTCCGAGGTCAACTCGGCTGCGTCCGCCTCATTACCGCAGTAGCGCAACGTGAAGTGGAAGACGGCCTCGCGATGGCGCTGCATGAGCGCTTTGAGCCCGTATTCGTCGCCTCCTTGAATGCGCTCCAGAATTGGCAGATCCTCATCCATCACCGCCCGCCGTTATTCCGGTTGGCTGAGTGCCTCTACCGCTATGTCGCGAAGTTTATCCTGCTTGTCCGGAGGCAGTACATTAAGCATTTCATAGTAATGTTCGATGGACAAGGCCTGTAGCTGGCCGTGGACGGCGTGCAGGCGGTGGACGGCATCGGTGACCTCCGGCGAGTATTGGTTGTGGGTGCGCAGAAGTTCGGAGAGTTCGGCAATACGTTGATGAAAGGTCTCTAACAAGGTTTCTCGGCGGGCACGGTACCCGGCATCGAAAGCTTCTATGCGGGCTGTTTCCTCGGGGCTCAGGCCGAGCTCCTGGCTCAGCCAATGTGTGCCGCGAACCGGTTGATTGGTTGGGACTTCGTTGCGGATGACCAACCGTGCGGTGATAAGCGAAATGCTTGCGCAGACGACGACCAGCAGGGCGAACAGGAGTAGCCAGCGGCGGACTACGGAGGGAGGTGGGGGGCGGTTGCTCATCGGCTGACGAAAGGTTGATTATTTTTCGAATTTTACCAACTCGGTCTGCCTGACGAAGTCAAAATCGAGGGCTTGGCTGGCGGCGGCTTGGCGTCCGTTTTGGCTTGCGTAAGCCGATGCCGAGAGGGCCGTGAAGAACGCGCTACCCAGTGCCAATAGCGCGACACTGGCCACAATCGCTGTGGTGCTGGGTGCGAATGCCCCGAGCCAGCTCAGCCAATTGGATGTTTCAATGACCTGATCCTGGTGAACACGGCGCAATATCCGGGCTTCCAGTGAGGACGGACAAGGGGGAAGCTCCGAATCTTTTATCTGTGTAAGAATCGTGTCTATCTCGTGTTCCTGCATATCGACCTTTAACGTACGAAACCAAACGACCCCTCAAAAAAAACGCTTTGTCCGGCGAGGTGCAACCTGTGAATCGCTCCAATTGGTTATCGGATAGGCTCTATTTCCTGGTGCCCCCACCGAGACTCGAACTCGGATTAACGGTTTAGGAAACCGCGGTTCTATCCATTGAACTATGGGGACAAGTAGTTTATATAGATCGACTTGAGAGTCTGGTGTTGCTGGGAAAGATATGACTTTTCACTGTGTTTTGTAACCCATTAGATTCAAAGCATGCCCAAGACGAAGCAAGCCGACGCAGGAAGCGGCCAGTTCGTGAAGGTTGCTGAGAATCTTTACCGGTATCAGCCATCAGGGGGTTACTATGCTTTGCTCAAAGGGGGCGGCAAGCAAATCCGCCGTTCACTTAAGACGCGGGACCGCAAGCTGGCGGAACGCCGCCTGGCTGGCCTGCGTGAAAAGGTGGACCGCATCGACACTAATGAGGGCAAGACCAAGGTCGAGTTTATGGAGGCCGCCCAGCTTTGGCTCGACTGCATGCGGCCGCATCTCACGCCGAGTTCGTTCCTCCGGCGGCAAACGAGTGTCAAGCAACTCAAGCGGCATTTTGGTGGCCACTCGGTGCGAGCTATTACCTGTACGCTTTGTAATTAATGGGCCAAGCTGCCTGAGCCCCCGAAACAGGTCCATTGCGATTGAGATGATTTTCTGTTACAGTCCAGCTAATCGATATTGAAACGAGGAAGACGAAGTACCTTCATCGCCAAGCCCATCAAGCGTTGGCTGGCTGGCAATCAGATCAAGACGCTCGATAGTAAGAAGCTGGTTTCCAACAACTGGCTGATGTCCAAAAACTTTTGCCACTTAAACTTGAAAAGTGGCGTCCCCACGGGGATTCGAACCCGCTTGAGTACTTCACCTATTTTCATCTGATTTCACTTTTTGTTAGTTACCAGCGTCTTACGAGAGGCTGAGGCGGACGTCAGATGCATGGAAGTGCATATAAATGCTTGTTTTTTGGCAAATGATTGGCAAATCGCGTGTCCTTCGACAAAGATACAGCAGCAGTTTCTCTAACCCGAAGATTCTTGTTATTCTAGCCTGATAGGAATTACAAGATATGCGTCCGAAGCGTCCGGTGGAGAGTCTGCGTAGGCAGAAGGCTCAGTTGTAGGAGTATTGGTAAAAAGCATCGAGCTTCCGAAGAATGGTTACTGGCAGCGTCAGCATGCCCGGGAGAGGTTCGGGCGAGGCTAATCTCGCTTCACATTCTTCGGCTCCGGCGTTCCGGGCCTGCCGCAAGTCTGTGTAATCCCGATGGGGAAGGGGGAGGGTACGGTTTGGTTGGAGGGCCGCATGGCTGACGCCGGGCGACACAGGAGGGCGGAGTCTTGTGTGTTAGTAGGGGAGTCCGATTGTGGAGAATGTCTCACTCTCTCATTTTGGCCCGATTTTTTTCGTTATCATAGGGCCAAATACCCCGCACGTCATGTTCAGTGCCCTGTTAGTTATCTGAGTAGCAAGGTCTAGTAGAAGTGGGCACGTAGAGGAGCCCTGTCATGATATTCCGATCAGGGCGTGGTGGGTGGGCCTTTAGGCGTCGTTGGAAGCCTCCTTGAGCGGGGATAATGGCTGGAAAAAGGGGGCTTTTTGCCCCTTTTGCCCCTTAAACTCCCCCCTTGGGGGCGTTGATGAGACACCGGTCCCCAGGGGCCCTATGTCAAACGATCTGCCCTTTGGGTCCCCAGGGTCCCTGGGGGACCGGTGTCTCCTTGATGTGATTTCCTCCGCTTCATCCCTCTTGAAAGGTACTCCAGGTGGAGCGGACGGAGAGGCCCTGCGGCCCTGCTTCTCCTCGCCGGGTGGCCAGGCCGATGAAGAGTTCCGGCCCCGTGCGGTGTCCTCTATTCAGAGAAGATGAGCAGGAGAAGGTGAGCGGCTTACTTGTGGACGCGGCTGCTGGCGACCTTGCGGACGGGTTTTGACTTCGTGGGGAGGGTCGGGGCGAGGAACTCATGGGCTTCCAGGCTGAAGGCCCGGGCGATCCGCTCGACCGTGCTGACCCAGATCTCCTTCTTGCGGCAGGACTCGATCTGCTGAAGGAATTTCTCGGACATGTCGGCGAGCTCCGCCAGCTCCTGCTGGGTCATACCATGTTTCTGGCGCAGCTCTCGGCTTCTTTGGGCGACACGTTCGACTGAATTCACCCCAGCGATCATAGTGGAAAAGGCTTGCTATTGTTACCAGTGATCGCTGGGGTTGTCGGGCCATGGTAAAACTACTGATTCTGCTCATAACGTCCTTCGTCTGGTTGGGGTTTGCCGGTCTTTGTGGCTGTGCGGCAACGGTCTCTTCTTCTAAAGAGGAAGGCTGTGTTAACCCTGCTGAGCCCGGAGTGTCTTCTGGCTCACGGGCAGCGGTGTTGTGGACTCCCTTGGGGCAGGCGGCGAGGCAGACGGACGACCCGGCGGTCATTGGCAGGCTTGTGCGGGCCGGGGAGGATCCCAACGGGAGAAACCGCTACGGTGCGACGGCGTTGATGTACGCGGCCCTCTCCAACTCCTCGGTGGTGGTCATTCAGGCCCTGATCGCAGCCGGGGCGGACCCGAACGACGCCGATGACGATGAGTTGACCCCGCTGATGTATGCGGCCCAGGAAAACACCACCGAGGTCGTCCGGGCCCTGCTGAAGGCGGGGGCGCTTCCGAATGCCCAAACCCAATACGGCTGGACCGCCTTGATGGCTGCTGACCGAGGTCATGTTTTTCAGTTCAGACCAAAACCCTATCAGATACAGCATATCCAATAAAAAGCCCCTCAGCTACAGTCGTATGTACATGCCTGATGGGTTGGCCCGCCTCATCGCCTACAACATATACACCAACTGGCGATGACCAATCAGGCCGGGACAGTGTTCACAGTTTGATGCCCCAGATTTTCAACCAATTCACCCACAAACGACAAGGACAACCATGGACGTAGATGAATTCAAAGCCCTCCTTGAGAGCACGCTGGATGCGAAGTTCGCGCAGATCATGAGCGACAAGCCCGCCAAGGAGCGTTTCCTGCACTATGTTGACGCGATTACGTTGACGACGGCGGTCCGCAACATTTTCAAGCACAAGCTGAAGGTGACGCCGCCGCAGGTGGAGGCGGCCTGCAAGCTGAGCGAGGCGGTGCTGGCCCCCTCGGGCCGGGAGCGTGAAAACCTGATCAAGGCGGCGGTCGGAGTCGGCGGCGGGGCCGCCGGGATCGCCATGGTTATCGGCGGGATCGGAGCGGCTCTCGGCTGGGGGGCGGGTGCCGTGGCGGCCACGACGGCCTTCTTCATGGGCAGTTCCATCGCCGGTCCGGTGGGCTGGATCTCGACGGGTATCGCCATTGCGGCGGTGGCGGGGTACTTTGTGTTGACCGGCAGTCCGCAGAAGGACACCGAACGTTTCATGCGGGTGCTCAAGAACTCCGTCAACCAGGCGGTCGAGGCGATCTGGCCCCAGTACGGGGAGGCCCTTTCCGACTCGTAAGAACGGCCTCCCATGGAAGCGCTCGCCTACATCGTGCCGGGACAGTTCGCCTACCTGCACCTGCCCGCGGCTCAACTGCGTCACTTCGTGGACGGGCTGTTTCCGTTTTTTGCGAAGTTCCCGCTGGCGGACTCGCTGGCCTCCGGCGGCGGACACCGTTGGAAGGCCACTTCGTGGACGGGCTGTTTCCGTTTTTTGCGAAGTTCCCGCTGGCGGACTCGCTGGCCTCCGGCGGCGGACACCGTTGGAAGGCCGGGCACGACCTGCTTCTCGACCTGCCGGGCACCTTCTCCCAGCACGGGATCGTGGAGGGCTACAGGCACGCGGGACACGTCCTGCTGACGGATTTCCCGACCAAGGCGGGCATCCCCATTCCCGGCTTCTCACGGGCCGGCCTGGGGCAGTGGCTGGAAGGGATGGGGATTTCCAACGGCTGGCTGAATGTCAACGCCTGTGACGCCGGAGTCGGCCTGTTCGCGGTGGCCGAGGGCAGCGCGGACCTCATGCAGGCCTTCAGCGGCACGCTGGACATGGGGCCTTGGACGTTCGTGGATACCTTTGTCGAAGGCGGCGTGGAGGTCGTGCTGGGCTGCTGGTTGGAAAACCCGTTTCTGCTCGCCGGCGGGATCGAGAAGCGGGCATCCCCATTCCCGGCTTCTCACGGGCCGGCCTGGGGCAGTGGCTGGAAGGGATGGGGATTTCCAACGGCTGGCTGAATGTCAACGCCTGCGACGCCGGAGTCGGCCTGTTCGCGGTGGCCGAGGGCAGCGCGGACCTCATGCAGGCCTTCAGCGGCACGCTGGACATGGGGGCCTGGACGTTCGTGGATACCTTTGTCGAAGGCGGCGTGGAGGTCGTGCTGGGCTGCTGGTTGGAAAACCCGTTCCTGCTCGCCGGTGGGATCGAGAACGTGCTGGCGGGGGTGGTCTCGGCCTGGAAGACCTTCTCGGTCTACGTGGACCCGCAGAGCTTCTTCGGGGCGTCCCTGACCTCCGCGCTCATCGGGCTGACCGTCGGCTACGGGATCGCCGGGCAATCGCCCTCGGAGGCGTTGACGACGGCTCTCCGCAGCGGCGTGGTCGGCGGGCTCTTCAGTGTCTCGGCCGCGTTCGGCTTCGGTGCCATCGGGGGCCTGCTGGCCTGCCTGGCCGGGCGTGCCCTGGCCCGACGGCACCAGATGGCGGCGGACCGCCTGCTGACGGTCGATGCGACCAGCCTGGGGCTCTTGCTGGAGGAACTGGAGCAGGGCTCTCCGGACTTCCCGGCATTCCTGCGTTCGCTTGAGGGACGACTGCTTGTGGTGACTGCCCGGAGCCTGCCGGAGGATCAACCGGCACTGGCGCAAGCCTGCCTCCGCCTTCCCTGCGAGCCGGACGGGCTTGTCGGGTGTTGTCGGTCTCTGCGTGCCGATGGCAAGGGGCTGCATCTGCTAACCGCACCCCGGGAGGAGTTGTTTCCGACGGACTTTTCCGGCCTGTGAGGTGGGTGCGGGGTGGTAGCGGTTAGCGGTTTCTCGGGTGATCGATGGGCTTCTCGCCTTTATCAGATTTGTTTATCCGAAATAAAAGGCTTGCCAGTTTTTTGTAATAAAATCTTACTGTGATTGGTTTTCCGAAGATAACCCTGTTTGCTATGAAACCTACTGCCCTGCCTCTTGTTGTCTTGCTTGCCACCTCTTCCGTCCTGAGTGCTCAGGAGCCCTCGGGGGGGACCCTGATCGAAATGTCCGGGATCGGCGGCTTTATTCTGACCGCGTACCTGCTGATGTTTCTGGGGCGCAGGAATCCGGAGGGGAAGCTGGCCCGCTTCGCGGCAAAGATTCTGCCCGGCAGGCGTTAACCTCGGAAAGGCTCCCCATGTTCCGAGTTAGCGCAGCCGTTTTCGGGCTTTCGCTAGCCCTCTTCACCGGCCCCTTGAGCGGGCAGGTTTCCTTGCCGTATGAGACGGATTTCGAGTCGGCGGCGGGGTATGTGCCCGGCAATCCGCCGGGCCTGGCTCCCTGGAGCGCGGGCGGTTCGGGCGCGGTAGTGACCGCGGTTGATTCGGCTTCGGCGGCGCAGTCGATTTTGTTTCCGGACGGGGTGTCGGGCTTTCTGAGGGGGAGCTTCGGCGGTGCTCAGCCGGGGGCGGTGACCTTTGTCGATTTTTACTTAAAACCCATGGCCGGGTCGCAGGAGAGCCTGCCGCAGGTTTCCAGTACGGAGACCTCGGCCATGACCGGCGTGGTGGAGAGTGCGGGCGCGGGCTGGCTGTACGCCGTGCATGGCGACGGGCAGGGCGGCGGAGAGTGGCAACTGGTGCCGCGCTCCTTTGCGTTGAACGACGGTGTATCCACAAACTGGATACGCCTGACCTACCGGCTCAACTACGCGACCAAGACCTGGGACCTGTACCTGGACGAAGACCTCGTGGCGACGGACTTGGGCTTTATTGACGATGTGCTGGAGAGTTTCAGCTCGTTCCGGCTCAAGGGCGGTGGGCTGGCACCGGTGTATTTTGACTTCTTCTACGCCGGGTACGACAACCCGATCTTCCTCGACAGCGACGGGGACGGCATGAGCGACGCCTACGAAATCGCCAGCGGCCTGAACCCGAACATGGACGACCGCTACGGGGACCTCGACTTTGACGGGATCGCGAACATCCACGAGTTCCTCTACGACCTGGCGGCGGGCAACCCGGACAGCGACGGGGACGGCGTGCATGACGGGTGGGAATTCGCCTTCGGGGGCGATCCGGCGGCGGCGGACAACTACACCCTGGCTGCGCTGCCCTACACGGACAGTTTTGAGAACCACCCCACGGCCAACGTGACCAGTGCGGGCGGTTGGGCCTATCAGGGAGGCAATGAGCCGCAGCTCAGCAGTGCCGAGGCCGCCGCTGGCAGTTACTCGGTGTTTGTCAACGCCTCCACCTCCTCGACGGCGCTTTATAATCTCTTCACGGCGGTGCCCGACACCGTGGTCTGGGTGGACTTCGCGCTCAAGCCGGGAATGCTGGCCGAGGAACCCGCCCTGAGTGCGGCGACATCGGCGGGCTTTTACTTTAACGACGAGGGGCTGCTGCGGGCTTTTGACGGCGCGGTCCTGCCGATGGGCGGCTGGCAGACACTGGCCCACGAGCACGTCCAGAGCGATCAGTGGCAGCGGCTCACCGTCCAGCTCAACTACACCACGCAGCGCTGGGCGGTGTACCTCAACGGGGTGCGCCTGGCCAATGGACTTGGCTTTGCCAACGCGGTGCCGTTCTTTCAGTCCTTCCGGATGACGGAGTCCGAGGGCGGTGAGACTTACCTGGACGCGGTGCAGGTCGGCTACACCGAGCCCGCCGATCTCGACAACGACGGTGACGGCCTGAGCAATGCCTGGGAAATCGCCGCTGCCGCTCACGGTTACGACCCGGAGAACGCCTACTCGGCCGACCCGACCGGCATGGTGCGCGATGATTATTACGACCTGGACCGGGACGGGCTGGGCACGCTGGCGGAGCTGGCCGCCGGGACCGACTTTACCAACCCGGACACGGACGGCGACGGCCTGCTCGATGGTGCCGAAAGCACACTGGGCGAGGACCCGCTGGTGGCGGGGAGTTTCAACGCGCTCAGCGCGGACAGCAACGGCATCTACTCCTGGCAGGCCGGATTCGAGCCCGCGGAGGGCTACAGCGTCGCCGCCCTGAGCGGGCAAAACCGTTGGCGTACCGACTCGGCGCTGGTGACCGTGAGCGCGGCGCAGGCGCAGGCCGGGACTCAATCCGTGACCCTGGAGACCGCGGCGAGCGAGGCGGTTTCCGCCGAGCAGTGGCTGGCTTCACCGGTCGGGGCGAGCGTGGTCTGGGTGAGCTTTTATGCCAAACTGACCCCCGGCGGCCTGCCCGACCTCTCGCAGCGCGAGACGCTCGGGGCGGCTTACTTCACGACCGACGAGGCAGGCACCCTGCACGTTTATGACGGGGGCAGCAGCCAGTGGCTGGATGCCGGTCTGGCCGTGAACGCGGCCAACTGGATGCGCTTCGATGTCCGCCTCGACTACGCGGCCAAGACCTGGAGCCTCTGGGCCGATGCGACGGAGGTTGCCCTTGACGTGGGCTTTGCCAACACGGCCATCGCCGGCTTCACGCGGGTCCGCTTCGAGCAGTTGAGCCAGTCCGAGAGCCAGGGCTTTATCGACTCGTTACGTGTGTCCACCGCCATGCCAGCGGAGCTCTCCCCGTGGGGCATGGTCCCCGAGGACTGGAAGCAGGCACTCGTCGATGCTGACGACTCCGACGCCATCACCAGCACGGCCCAGGTCCTGCCGGGAGATGATTACGACGGCGACGGCCTGAGCAACGAGGAGGAGTTCCGGCAGGGCAAATCGCCCACCGTGGCCGATGCCGATGTGCTGTACTACGTCTCGGCCGACACCGGCAATGACGTTTACTACAACGGCCTCAGCCTCTACCCCGGCCAGCCCAGCAGCCTGCACGGCCCCAAGGCCACCCTCTCTGGTGTCTTCGCTGCCGCCGCCGATGAAAGCCGCATCCTCGTGCAAGCCTCGTCCATCGCCTACGACGAGACCACCCTCAACCTCAACGGCAAAAACCTCACCCTCCGCCCCAACGGCGACGTTACCCTGAGGTAGTTTTTGCCCCCTTACGTGAGCCCGCTCCCGACCTCCCTGCACCCTTTACCCCGGACACCATGAATCTCCTCCACTGCCTCGCTGTCATGCCCTTGCTCGCCTTGCCCCTGATGGCGGAG